>JAJYUG010000067.1:2472-5674 GCA_021792655.1 Thermoplasmata archaeon
GATGATTTCATGGAGGCGCTGAAAGGGATTGAGCCCAGCAGCCTCAGGGAGGTTACCATTGAAATACCCAATGTAAAATGGGAAGACATTGGTGGACTGGAGGCTGTAAAATCCGAACTCAGGGAAGCCGTCGAGCTACCGCTGCTCAAGCCGGATGTGTTCAAGAGGCTCGGCATACGGGCATCCAAGGGGTTCCTGCTTTATGGTCCCCCAGGAGTAGGTAAGACACTCCTGGCCAAGGCCGTTGCAAGTGAGAGCAATGCCAATTTCATCTCAGTTAAGGGTCCTGAAGTATTGAGCAAATGGGTAGGGGAGAGCGAGAAGGCTGTAAGGGAAATATTCAAGAAAGCAAAGCAGGTCGCTCCCACAATCGTGTTCCTTGACGAAATCGATTCCATTGCTCCAAGCAGGGGATCATACGGAGATTCAGGAGTAACTGAAAGGATAGTGAACCAGCTTCTGACTTCCCTGGATGGCATAGAGGTTCTGCAGGGAGTCGTCGTTATTGCTGCAACAAATCGTCCGGATATAATAGACAATGCGCTGCTCAGGGCGGGAAGGTTTGACAAGCTTGTCTATATACCGCCTCCTGACAGGGACAGCAGGTACAACATCCTGAAGGTTCACACTAAGAATATGCCGATTACCAAGGACGTTGACCTGAAGAGGATCGCAGAGAAAACAGATGGATACGTCGGTGCAGATCTGGAAAACCTTTGCAGAGAAGCAGGGATGATGGCATACAGGCAGAGTTCCGATGCAGCAGAAGTTACGGAAAAGAACTTTTTAGACGCACTGAAGGTCATAAGGCCATCAGTCGATGAGGACGTCATAAAGTTCTACAAAGGACTTTCTGACAGCATAGGGAAGAATGTTGTCGAGCGCAAAAAGACCATAGAGGAAACGGGTCTGTATCAGTAGATACTACCCTATTTTCTGGATCATTTTGATCCACAGATTTTTTTTACCTTAACTCTATTGCAAACGGTTAATGCAGAACTATTTCCGTGAAATTTGAAATGGTATTATCAGAATAACCGGAATCTGAGGAATCATTTCCCCTGCTTACCAGGACACCGGAGAACCCGGCAGAAACCGCAGCTTTTATTTCCACTGGAGCATCAGACAGGAAGAGGAAATTACGTGCGGGTATGCCGGAGTCTCCTGAAATTGTTTCATAACTCCTGCGGTCTCCTTTTTTTCCAACGGACGTATCAAAATATCCTTCAATATACCTGGTCAGATCTCCATATTCAGTCGTGCTGAAAAGGAGCTTCTGGGACAGAGCACTTCCAGATGAGTAGATGTATATTTTCTTGCCCGAATCTTTCCATTTTTTTAAAGCTCCAGGCACATCTTCATGCACGCTTCCTCTCAGGTCTCCATTAATATAGCCCTCTTTCCATATATGACCCTCCAGATCCTTCAGTGCGGAGGCTTTGCTGTCCCGGCCCATAAGCCAGATACAATAGCGGGTAACCGATTCCAGTTTTTTATCGGCGCTGCTTCCGTCCCATTCGGGACCCTCTGTTAAAACTGAGATGTCTGAGTTATGCATATTACTGAGGTCATCAATTATTTTCAGGATATCTTTCCGATCGGCGTTTTGCTTGAGGAAGCGCTCAACATTTTCTTTCGCATAATTAAAGAGCGTGGTGTGGACAAATTCCATGGGTGTCGTGGTACCCTCTATGTCCAGGAGAACACCTCTGACGTCATTCACAACAACTGGCATGCTTCAGTTCCTTTTTTTATCTGCCCTGATATATGCAGGGCCAAAGCACATGGGTTGGTAGTTCTTATCAACTCCGTTAGTTACGTAGTATGGCGTCCATCCCGAAATGTCCTGGAATAACCTGATTGCCCTGATATTTCTGTCTTCGCACAGATCGAACCAGTGATGAGTGCCTCTGGGTACTCTGAGAAGATCCCCAGCAGAAACCTCTATGGCAACAACATCTGAGTTCTCCGGATGAATGTGGAATATGCCATGCCCGGATATGGTGAATCTCACCTCATCCTCCTTGTGCAAATGTTCCTTGTTAAATTTAGCCAGCATAGAGTCAAGCCCCGGCGTTGACGAATTAATGTCTATCACGTCAGCGGTAGTATAACCGCCATCCCTTTTCAGTTTGTCAATATCATTGGAATATGCCTGCAGTATTTTATCCGCAGGTGCACCGGCGTCTGGATTCTTTTTCGTATCCCATACCTCATAATCTATTCCGATTGAAGACAGGTACTCGCGTGCTAGTGCACTATCGTCTATTTTTATCCCCTTATCCGGTATTCTCACCACTACCATTTTCAACCCCTTCTTTTCTTGCAGTTAGTTTTTTCTAAATGAACTCACGGAATGAGCAAAGACTTCCAGTAGGAACTCAATCGCTTCCACGTGCCGCCTTGCTTCCTCTATTGTTGACCCCCAAGTATACAGCCCATGCCCGCTCAGCAGGAAACAGTGGATGTCAGGATTGTTAGTCAGAAGCACTTGCACACGGGCAGCGAGACCTGGCATGTCCTGTGAATTCTCAATAACCGGAAACCATTCCGAGTGTTCATGGGTATTCACATTATTCAACCCTTTGAGCATCTCATATCCCTTGATCTCAAAGCCTCCCTCAGGTGCATATAACCGAGAGAGGATTGTGCTCCAAACGGAATGGGTGTGAAATACTGCCATGCACCCCAGCTTTTTCTCTAAAGTTACGTGAATGGCGCTTTCACTCGAAGGCTTGTACGTGCCCATTACTACGTTCAGGGTTTCATCCACCTCTATTATCTGATCTTCTCTCAGATGCCCCTTATCCACTCCGCTTCCGGTAATAGCGATGCAGAATGGATCTTTCCTCAGTACTGCGCTCAGGTTACCGCTCGTACCCAGGAGCCATCCACGCCTATAGAAGTCCGTGGCTGAATCTATGAGCGCTGCGGATACTTCACTTTTCCTTAATATCTCAACCCGTGTAAATTCAGTGTTCTGATTCAAGACAACTTTTCCTCCGTCATCAATCTGTTCTTTGTTAACTCTGACCCCGCCTCGAACGGAATGGATTTTCGCCAATTGCTGTGACAACCGTATTCGATCCATCACCAGCACATAGGCATTTGTGGCAATTATTTATGGTGGGCCAAAGTTAATGGTCGCATTTATAACATATATTTCAATATTATGTGTCTAAATTACGAAGACCGTGTTCAG
>JAJYUG010000068.1 GCA_021792655.1 Thermoplasmata archaeon
AATCCCTCCGAGCCCGTATCGCACAGTCCATAATTGAATTGAGAAATAGCACGGGAAATCCTAAGAAGAATCATTGCCATGGCTGTATATCCGCCATATTTGTACCACAAAAGCAATATGAAACACGCAGGATTTAGATTAATGGTACTAACAGGATTGGCGATTGCAAAGGCGGCATTGACAGCTATTGGTATAGGAAGTGCGGGGGTTGCGGCAGTTGCAGTAGGATACCCACACGGGCTGGATGTGGCATTGCAGAATGTTCCAGCGATGTCTCATGCCCATAGCGTGCTCGAAGGACTATGGCATTCATTTCCGGGACGAGGCGCCCCGGGTCGTTGAATTAATAAATGAATGCGTAAAAGGAATGAAAATGCAGAAATTATATGGATGAGGGTAGAAATCTCACTGTGGGTAGGCCGATGCAATTATCCCACTTGACGCAGTATCAATGAAGGCTATTCTCGTTACGAACTGACGAGCATTGTTCTCCTTTATGGATATGAAATCCAGGGGGGAGAACGTAGTACTGCCCTTTGTCAGGTTGGCCACTATGTGTGTCGTCAAAGGGATTCCATTTAATCCTATGCTCAGTAATGGTATTGTTGTGATGTTGCCTGTGTTAAGAGTGACCATCATCCTGACGTACGAGAGCGATATATTTCCTGAGACAGATTCTATGTATACGATATAACTGCCAGTCCCCGTTCCATTTGGCGCCACCTTGGTCATGTTGACAACCGCAATGTTGGCCTGGGGCGTCAGGACCGGAGCGTTGGAAAAGTATCCTCCGACGATAGAGTACAGAGTCGACGCAAGGGTCACGGTTATGGCGATAAGCAAAATTGTCGCTATGATCGGTGATACTGCATTATCATTCCTTAATACTACTTCCTTCATGTAGGTCAATATGTAAACGCTTGTGTAGCTCTATATGTTTTAGGCGGTCAGCATGATTTTCCTTCGCATGTTAATGCCGCCGGCAATGCCGGTTGAAATTCCATTCCCGGCGAACGCTTTATGTTTTTTTTAGAGAAAATGATCGGGAATACGAAATTAAGTTATTTAACAATGAGTTAATGGTGAAGTATGCTTCTTTCATTCAGATACGAAAGCGGGAGCGGATTCCTGACAGACGTGGATGGAAAAGACCCGGTCAGGATCAAGAACTCTCTGTCGGATAATGTACAGAATTTCAGCCCAACGGAACTGCTTGTCCTCTCCATAGGATCATGCACAAGCGACGATGTTCTTTCTATCCTGCAGAAGATGAAGCAGCCATTCAAGTCTTACAGGTGCATTCTTGAGGCTGAGAGAGAGGAACAGATACCGAAGACGCTTAAGAGTGTGAATATAACTTATGATCTGATCGGAGATCTTGATCCTGAACAGGTAAGGAAGGCAGTGAACCTTTCACTTTCTAAATACTGTTCTGTCTCAATACTGGTAAAGCGAGGCGGCACAAAGGTAACACATTCCATAATAATCAATGGAAAGAAGGTAGACGATCGCAAATCACTCTGATCGGCCGTTTTAAAGTGATTGCCCTCAGGGTGTTTTCAATCCGTTTCCAGTGATCACCAGCAAGCTCTTGCCATCAAAATGTGAAAGGGAGAACGCCGCCAGGACAGTTGCGGAACTGTACTCCGCGTAAATCCCCATCATGGCAAGGTTCCTTCTTGCGCTAATTATTGATTGCTCGCTCACGGTAACGCATTTGCCGTTCCCCTTTACTATGCCAGACATAAGGTCCAAAAGCGGTGGGGTCCTTGATACTAATGCATCTGCAACTGATCCAATGGAGTTATCCGGATCATACGGTGTGTCGTTTACGCTGGAACATAACGGTGATACAGCTTCAGTCTGAACAGCTATAATGGACGGCACCTTCTCAATTTCCCCGCTTTCCATCAGGTGATGGAACCCGCTGTACATGCCTATAAGCAGGGTTCCAGCGGACACCGGGATGAAGATATTGTCCGGAACCCTGCCATTCCCCTGCCTGAAAATCTCGTAAGCCAGTTCCCTGATCCCATCCCTGAATTCCGGATTTATGACATGGCTGGCATAGACCCCGCTGTTCAGCCTGGCAGCTTCAGCAACCTTTTCCCTGCCGCCCTTAACCGGTACTATCCTTGCACCGTAGGACTCTATCTGCGAGATCTTTCCCTGAATCGTGTTTTCGGGCACAAAAATGTTCACGTTGAACCCCGCCCTTTTCCCGTAGGCTGCGATTGAGGCGCCAGCGTTGCCAGAAGAATCCTCGTTTATTTCTGTTTCCCCCGGTCTCACGTACCTTTCTGCGAGAGCGGAAATAAGCGTTTTTGACCCCCTGTCCTTGTAGGAAAAGGTAGGAGAGAAGTACTCAAGTTTCGTGGATACGGTATCAAAATCCAGAATAGGTGTTACAACCTCTCCCAGCGAAATCATCCGTCTGATATACGGATAGTTTTCCCCAGGGCGGTCTCTGTATTTAAAGTCCGGTTCCATATTAAATATGCCGTTGCACTTAAGGCATCTTAGCTCGCTTCCCTTTCTGGATTCACCGCAGCTGATGCAGTAAGTTCTCATTCCGGAAACATCCCGAATCACTGGTTGTCTCTTCGTATGATCAGCTCAATTTCGCCTTTCTCCTCCTTCATCTCAACAAGTTTCAGGCGGGAATTTTTCGAGAGACTTTCAAACAAGTCCCGCTTGTACGGGAACTTTTCGCTGAGCAGCAATACTTTTGCATCCTGTCCCGGGGAGAGATCGAAATAGAGCCCCTTCAGTACACTCTTAAGGTAATTGAATGGGTCTCCTCCGCATGAAATATTTCTCTGGTCTTCTACGAGCATGCTTGATAATACTTCCTTGTCTAATATTCTTTTATCCCGGATGATCAGGGTACGTGGAATGTGTCTTTCCCATGAATATTTCGCCTCTTGGCATAAAATAGGATGATTGCGCAGGATCAGTTATGGTTGCACGCAGCTTCTCCATTCCAAATTCCCGGTTGCTTCTCCACTTAATCCGTTGGACCTGTGCGTGGGAGGCTGCTTCAAGCAACCTTACTGATGCCATAGTCTTGAACACAATCTCGCTTGGAATTCTGCATGTCTATTAAGAACTCTATCCCGCACATCTCTCACTTGCTCATTTACATCGGAGATGTTTTATATCCTATGCACATACAAAATTATGGCTACTTTTCTTTACAAGTGCAGGGACATTGGTTATGATTGCGGTTTTGAGTTCTCGGCCCACGCAAGGGAAGACCTCATGCCAAGGATAAGGATCCATTCAAGATACGCGCACAACATCTACGAGATGAGCGAAGAAACCACGAAGAAGATTGAAGCTGCAATAAAGCAGATAGATTGAGCTTTACACATAATTTTGCTCTAGAAGTGATAAAAGGAAATGTTTAACAAGATACCGACTGTTTTAAGAACTCAGGAAATAATTGACAAAGCCTTTTCCAAGGCTGCAAAGATAGAGGAACCCTACCACCCGGACATTTCCGACAAGATAAGGAAGGAACTGATTGATAAGATATCTACAATCGAAAGCACTGCCTGTTCCCATCTTGACAGGTTGGTAAAGAAATTTCCATCTAGTGAGAAGCTTCACCCGTTTTATTACGGGTTGCTTGACCTTATGTTTGATGTGGACAAGTACAAGCTCTCGCTGGGAAAGATTCAGTGGACCTCTGAGAGGATTGTTACTCTCAGCACGGATTACATAAGGAGATTGAAATCAGAGAAGGACAAGAAGATCATGAATAGCTGGATGAAGCAGTATTACGGACGCTTTTCATCCCTGATCAAAAACATTTCCACGGATCTGGAATTCCTGTCAAGCTGCCGGGATTACATGAGGAGGATTCCGGAAATTGAAACCGGCATGGAGACATTTATCATAGCGGGAATGCCAAACGTCGGAAAGAGTTCCTTGCTGGGCATGCTGACCACCTCACAGCCAAAGGTGGCCCCTTATCCTTTTACGACCCAGTCAATTCACATTGGTTACACTGACATAGGTTATTACAGGATTCAAATAATCGACACTCCAGGTATCCTTGACAGGAAAATGTCAGACAGGAACGAGATGGAGAGAAAGGCAATACTTGCTCTACAGAAGATTGAAGGAAGCATAATATTCCTCCTCGATTATTCAGGCAGTTCCGGGTATTCAGTGGAGCAGCAGGAAAATCTCTATGAGGAAGTCAAGAAATTTTTCAGAAAAAAGATTATCCGCGTCCAGAGCAAGACAGACCTTTCTCCTGAGCGCGTTGAAAGAATATGCATATCCGTAAATGATAAGTCAGGCATGCAGGATCTGGTTTCCGAGATGGAAAATATTCTGAGGGGTTCACTTGTCCCTGCTGGATGATGAGATCAGGAAACAGGTAATCCGGAACGCATACCAGCATGGTGGAAAAGCCGATCCCGGTCCAGTTATCGGAAAGATAATGGGCTCGTTCCCGGAAGTGCGTTCGGATCCCAAGGGGCTTGCCAGGAAGATTGCAGAAGTTGCCAGCAAGGTCAATTCAATGTCTCAGCATTCGCTGGAAGAAATCGTAAAAAATGAATTCCCGGAATTTATGGTTAAGGAGAAGAGGGTACAGGAACACAGGCTTCCGGACCTGGAAGATGTGTCGGGAAATGTTGTTATGAGGATGGCCCCTTCACCATCGGGACCGCTTCATCTCGGACACTCGAGGATGGCAATTCTCAACGATGAGTACGTGAAAAGATATGGCGGCAGGCTGATTCTCCGTATCGAAGACACAAATCCGGATAACATAGATCCATTCGCGTATACTCAGATTCCAAGGGATCTCGAATGGTTAGGAGTGGATGTTTCCGAAGTCGTGATACAATCTGACAGATTTGATCTGTATTATAACGAGGCCAGGAACCTGATAAAAAATGGGAAAGCTTACGTATGCCACTGCAAGCAGCAGGATTTCAGGGACCTGAAACTCAAGAGCCTCGAATGCCCGCACAGGTCAAACACCATCGAAACTAACTCTTCAGAATTTGAAGCTATGATCCTTGGTGGTTTCAAGCCCGGATCCGCAACCCTGGTGGTAAAGACAGATCTCAACCACCCAAACCCGTCCATAAGGGACTGGATAGCATTCAGAGTTGTTGACGCTAACCACCCGCGAACCGGGAAAAAATACCACGCATACCCGATGATGAATTTCTCTGTCGCTGTGGATGACCATTATCTCGGACTGACTCACGTGATAAGGGGAAAGGATCACCTGAACAATACCGAGAAGCAGAAATACGTATTCCAGTATAACAACTGGAAGATACCCGTCTATTACCACTATGGGCTGATCACTATACCGGAAACAATACTTAAGACATCGATTATAAAGAAAGGAATTGCAGAGGGAAAGTACAGTGGCTGGGACGATATCCGCCTCGGAACCTTGCTTGCACTGAAGAGGAGAGGATATTCGCCTGCGGTGATAAGGCGGTACTGGATTGAATCTGGACTCAGGGAGATTGATGCAGATTTCTCGTGGGAGATTTTCAACGCCATGAACAAGGAAATAATTGATTCCAGGGCAATGCGGTTCTGGTTCGTCCGTGATCCGGTAAGAGTGACAGTGAAGTCTC
>JAJYUG010000017.1 GCA_021792655.1 Thermoplasmata archaeon
ACATTGAATTCACATACGCATGACTACTCTTGTTGGAGGCACGTTCAGCAGGATGCATAAGGGACACAGGATACTTCTCAAGACCGCAATCGATATGGGAGACCATGTTATCATCGGGCTTACCACGGATGACTATGCAAAGGGGAACAAGGATTACCCGGCAATACCTTACCAAAGAAGAAGGGAAGCCCTGAGAAGGTTCATGGACAGGTATTCGCGGGATTATGAGATAGTACCTCTGGGATCCAGGAGGGGAAACTCCGATACAGTTGCGGAATACGATTGCATGGTTGTGTCAAGGGAAACCGAGCGATCCGCCCTGGATATCAACAGGAGGCGCATTGCAAACGGGCTAAAGCCATTGAAGATTATCACCATCCCTTCTATCCTTGCCGAAGACCTGTTTCCGCTAAGCTCCTCCAGAATAGTCTCCGGAGAGATTACACCGGGAGGCAGGAGGATAAAACCTGTCAGAATATCCGTTTCCACGAGAAATGAACTAAAAATCAAGGCGGTGAAGGGTTACATATCCACATTAATGAAAAATACCAGCTACAGGAAATTCACCGGATATGATCTCCCCACGGAACAGCCCTTCGGGGATGACACGGCAAAGCTGGCGACACAAAGGGCAATGAAGGGGCTGGACGATTTTGACTATTCCATCGGGATTGAGTCGGGGATCATCTATAATCCCATGAACCAGGCCTATTTTGATTTCCACTACTGTTCCGTGATCGACAGGGAAGGCAGGATAACCGTGGGGGTGAGCAGCGGGTTCCAGGTGCCGGAGAATATCGTGGCTCTCGTAAAGCGCGGCAGAACTGAATCCGAGGCATTCCTCAGCCTGTACGGGGAAGCTGACATTGGCCAGTCCGCGGGCATAGTGGGGAAGATATCAGGAAACAAGCTTTCCAGGGACAGGCTAATTGAGGAGAGCGTGAGAAATGCATTTGTTCCGAGATTTTCTCCGGATCACTACCCGGAATTATTTTCTCCGCTGTGAGATAATCGTTAAGTAGTGGTATTTTATTAATCAATTGGTGAAAATAATATGGTAACCAGGGAAGAAATACTCGAGGAGCTGAAGGTTGTGTCCGATCCCGAGATCGGCATGGATATCGTCAACCTCGGCCTTGTCTATGACGTTCAGATTACGGGTGACCGCGTATACATCAAGATGACAATGACTGCACCAACATGCCCGGTTACACCGTGGATACTGTCAGAGGCCCAGAGGGTTGTTGAGAACATCAAGGGAGTGGAGGCTGCCGATGTTGAACTGGTTTGGGAACCCCAGTGGAACCCGAGCATGATGACAGATGAGGCAAGAGAAGAGCTGAACATGTGAACTGCTTCTCCTAACAACCGGTTGATCAAATAAAAACATCTTTATATATATACTTTAAATAAAGCCCCTAAGTGACTTTTATGAGTGAAAGAGAAAAGATCACAATTGAAAATATCGTGGCATCTACTTCATTGGCTGAACACCTTGACCTTAGCAGAATAGCCCTTGCCCTTGACGGATCTGAATACGAGCCTGAGCAGTTCCCCGGCCTTATATACAGGCTTCAGGAACCAAAGACTGCTGTACTGATATTCCGAAGCGGAAAGGTGAACTGCACTGGAGCTAAGAACCTGGCCAATGTCCAGCTTACCATACACACCATAATACAGAGGCTGAAGAAAGCTGGCATTGAGGTCTATGATGATCCGGAGATAGTCGTGCAGAACATAGTTGCAGTCTACGATCTGGAAGCGGACCTGAACCTCACGGACATTGCCATGTCCCTCGGACTGGAAAACGTTGAATACGAGCCTGAGCAGTTCCCCGGCCTTGTCTACAGAGTCGAGGAGCCAAAGGTTGTGCTGCTCCTCTTCGGTTCAGGCAAGGTTGTCTGCACCGGTGCTAAGGAGGAAAGTGAAATCGAGCAGGCGGTTATAAAGGTAAAGAAGGAACTCCAGAAAGTCGGCCTGATCTAGAATTTCTTGAGCAATTCCCGGGTAAGGGAGGTTGCGTAGATCCCCTTTCCGAGTGAAAAATTCAGGAGATTTTCTCCTGATAGGGAGAAATTTTCAGGCATGAATGAAGTTATCCTGATATCTCCGCTGGAAGACAGTTCCGGATAATTTTTTATATAGAAATCCGCAGGCTTGACCATTTCACCGTCCAGAATCCTGTGCTCCATCTCTCCAGCTTCATCCTCCGAGAACTCGCTTCTGTAGCCGAACAGCGGGATTATGGGGCGTGCCTTGTTTTCCCTTATCAGGGCAGATATCTTGTCCACGTTGAAGCGTGTGACCCTCACCGGATCGGATCTCGGGTTGAAGTACCGGTCGATGGGAACGATGCGATCCCCGGGAATCGGCAGGGAGGAGTTTCCGGAGTGCCGTATCCGGGCAGTCAAAATCCGGTTGAAAAGATATGACTGATAGGCATGGACAAACATCATTGACAGGTTTCTTGGAAGGTTTGAAAGGGCATTTTCAGCAGATCCGTGCTCGGCCATGTATCCCAGCAGCGATCGCTCGTAGGTGAGGTGAGCCGGAAATTCCCTGAGGGATTCCCGCGGATCATTGTGAATGCCGAAGTTCTTCCGGTATTCCTCTGTGTCGAAATCCGGATCATAAATGTACTTCATCACCGCTGCCTCGTAATCTCCGGCGACGAGCAGCCTTCCGATGCTGTGGGTGTTTGCCCTTATGGAACCGAACCTCTGCGGACCGAAGAAATTTGGAAATCCTCCCTTTCCCGATACATCTCCGTAAATTTCCATAATCCTGTCTTCGGGTACAGGAGTTCCGTCATCCGGGGTTATCCTGATCGAGAACGTGTTTCCCACAAGATCTCCGAGGCGCAGCATCCTGCCCGTCCTAAATGACTCCAGGATCTCGGCATCCCCTATCGTGATGAGTTCCCCGTTCTCCTGGATGTTGACGCAGAAATACTGGGTTGTGACGGCGAACTTGTCCTTGGTCCCGGCGTACGTGATTCTCTTCCTGCTTATGCCCAGCTGCCTTGCGAGAGTTATGAGAAACTTGTTCGTGTCCCATTCCCTGAGCCTCACCTTAAGGATCAGGTATTTTCCGCCCTCTTCCTTCCTGATTTGAATGGGAATTTCCTCTACAATGAAATCCTCCGGCGTGACCTTGATCTTTCCGCCTATGCCCGGCAGGTTTGAAAGAAAGCACCCTATTCCATATATTTCATCCATCAATCTTCAGCCGGTTGTATTGACTGGTCTGTAGAGATTGTCCCTCTCCACCGGGATCATGCCTATCTGCCTGATGCTGTTAATGATTGATTCCTTCCTCAGGTTTCCCACGGACTTTCCGGTCGCCGGTATTACCTTCTCATCGTAAATTGTTCCGCCCCAGTCGTTGGCGCCGAACAGTATTGCCATCTGGCCCATCTGGATGCCGTTGGTGAGCCACGAACTCTGTATGATTGGAAGATCCTGGTTGAAGACTATCCTTGATATGGCTATGTTCCTCAGCACATCCATCCCGCCAGACCTGTATTTTATTCCTGCCGTTTCCTGGAGTTTTGTCTTTCCGGGCTCAAAATTCCAGGGGGTGAAAGACAGGAAGCCATGGTATTTTTTCTGCAGCTGGAGTATTGAGAGGAGATGGTCTGCCTTGTGCCTGCTTTCCTCGACGTGCCCGAACATCATGGTTGCCGATGTCCTGATGCCAAGCTTGTGAGCCTCCTCCATCACGGACAGCCACTGCTTGCCGCTTCCTGTAGGCCGCCCGAGCAGCTTCCGGACGTCATCAGAGAATATCTCAGCACCAGCACCCGGAATACTTTCCATGCCGCTTTCCACCAGTGTCTCGAGAAGGTCCCTGACGCTCATTCTTGATTTTCTGGATATGAAGGATATTTCCGATGTGGAAAGACCATGGATGCCAAGTTTAGGGTAAGTCTGGTGAATAAGCCTGAAAAGATCGGTGTAGTATTCAAGGTCCAGGTCAGGGTTGACACCACCCTGTATCAGAAGCTGGGTTATGCCGAGCTTTTCATAGAAGGGGCGGATCCTTTCGACGACCTGTTCCTTTGTGAGCACGTATGAGTCGTCCTCCTTTCCTGTCCTGTAGAAAGCACAGAAGTTGCACCTGACGTTGCAGATGTTGGTATAGTTCAGGATCATGTTTGACACGAAGGAGACCCTGTTCCCGCTTATCCGGGTCATCAGTGATGAGGCCAGCTTGCCGAGCATGTTGAGGTCCGCCTCATCGTACATGAAAATTATGTCCTCCTGATCCAGAACCTCACCGTTACTGACTTTCCGGCCAATATTTTCCAGTGATTGTGAAGAAGCGATCATGATCCTTTAGTTTAAATCGATTATTAACAGTTTCCAATAGACTCGCCTTTGCAATGGCTTCCCATTTAACAGCCCATAAGCATATTTCCAGCAGAATGCAAATCGTTAATAGTCAAAATCCACTTTTGGAGACATGGAACAGATCCAGTCATACCGATACAGGTACTGGGAAGAGAGCCTTACCAGCAATCCGCTGATCTCTGCAGCAGAAGCCAGGGATCTGGCTGCAGATCTCTCCCTTTACGACATGATGGCACTTGCCAATTCACTCACGTCCGCCCAGGTTGGCGACGTTGTTTCCTATGCCGTATCCTATAACATAAACTACTCAAACTACTGTGCGGCTTCGTGCCCCATTTGCGCCTTTTATGTGCCAATGAAGATCAAGGGCAAGACTGACAGGGGGTATGAGCTCAGCCGCAACGACATCCGGAATGAGATGCAGAAGGCAAAGGCCATCGGCGCAACCGAGATACATATTGTCGGAGGATTCAATCCAGATCTTCCCGTCGAGTACTATGAGGACATCTTCCGGCTTGTGAAGGAGGAGATGCCGGGAGTTACGCTCAAGGCCCTCACCATACCTGAAATAGATTTCATCGCCCGGACGCATGGACTGTCAGTAAAGGAATTTGTGTCCAGGCTGCGGGATGCGGGGATGGATGCACATACCGGCGGAGGAGCGGAAATATTTGATCCTGCCGTCAGGAAGGTGATCACAACAAAGGAGAAGATATCCGGGGAGAAGTGGCTTGAAGATGCAAAGATCATACACGGCCTGGGAATAATGGGCAATTCCACCATGACTTACGGGCATGTGGAAAACTTCGACCAGATAATTGACCATATTGTGAAGCTGAGGGATAACCAGATTGAAGTCCCCGGATTCCTCTCGTTCATACCGCTCAAGTTCAGCATAGAGAATACACCTCTACTGAAGATGGGAAAAGTAACAATGCCCGCATCCGGGGAGACAGACCTGAAGGTGATTGCCATGGCCCGGATTATTGCGGGTGCCTACATCAAGAACATAAGCGTGTACTGGGTTGCGGTTGGAAAGGAGATAGCCCAGATAGCACTGAATGGCGGAGGAAGCGACCTTGTGGGTACTGCGTTCAGCGAGAAGATATTCGGGGCAACAGACAGGCGCGACGTCACAACGTCCGAGGAACTGGATCACCTCATAAGGGAAGCTGGTAAGATACCGGCACAGAGAGACACTTTCTATAACATCCTGCGATATCCCTGATGAAAAACCGGGGCAGACCCGGAAGCGGTGGAATTCTTGATCGGACTTATCAACTTCAGTCACACTGAGCCCCTCTCAATGTCCATTGATCGCAGGTCGTATGTGCGGGAACACCCCCGGGACCTGCTGAATCACGTCCTTGACGGCACTGTGGACTGTGCCATGGTCTCCCTGGTATCGTATATTGAAAACAGGGAAAGCCTGTCCATGATGGAGACTGCCAATATCCACTCAAGAAGGGGTACCCTTTCGACGCTGCTCATTTCCAGGGGAGAGCACATTGCAAGGGACATGGACATTGCCATAACCGCCCATACGCGCACCACTTCATATTATCTTGACCTGATACTTTCCGCCATGCACATCCCCCACAGCAACCACGTCACCAATAGCACCGAAGCCTCCGACCTTCTTTCTGACTCCAGATATGCCCTGGTCATAGGCGATGAAGCCCTGAAGGTGTTCAACGGAGGTTACAGGGTGCTGATGGACATAGGATACGAATTCTCCAGGATCTTCTCCATGCCTCCCGTCTACGCAGTGACGGCATGCAGGAAGGACCACGAATACCCTGCCGGGGATTTTTCCATCCTGCAGGATGGTGTCCATGCATCCACGAAATTCAAGGGAGAAGCTGCGGAAAGGGTTTCCAAATCCCTTCACGTTTCCAGAAGCATCGTGGCTTCATACTATAACTGCATATCCTATGACTTCAACCCAATGGTTGGTAACACAGTGAATTTTGTACAAAGAGGTATCCTGCAGTAACTTTGCGTCACTTTTATTTATCAATTTTACCTTAGGGTAACATGTTTGAGGATAAATTCCAGAAAGTGAAAGAGGGATTCACTTTCGATGATGTGCTTCTCATACCGTTCAAGGCTTTTGTAGAACCCAGGGACGTTGACGTTTCTTCCAGGCTGACAAGGAACATCAGGCTGCGCGTGCCCATCCTGAGTTCACCCATGGACACCGTCACCGAGGCTGAAATGGCCATTGCGATGGCAAGGTACGGAGGCATGGGAGTTATCCACAGGAACATGTCTACAAACGAGCAGATCCTGCTTGTAAGGCAGGTAAAGAGGGAGGAATCCATAATCATCAGGGATGTCCACACCGTTGACCCGGATACTCCGCTGGACGTCGTAAGGAGCATAATGAAGAACAAGCACATCGGAGGATTGCCGGTGGTAAGCGGGGAGAAGCTTGTCGGCATTGTGACAAAGAGGGATATAGAATTTGCTGACAAACAGAAGAAGACAGTTTCTGACATTATGGTAAGCAAGGTTATATCCGCAAGTGATGACATAACCATTGAGCAGGCCACGGAGATACTTTTCAAGAATCGCATCGAGAAGCTGCCCCTTGTTGACAGGAAGGGCAGGCTCGTCGGGTTGATCACCGCCAAGGACATATTCACCAGGGAGAAATTCCCGGACGCCACAAGGGACGAGGAGGGGAAACTCATGGTATCCGCTGCTGTGGGGCCGTTTGACATCGACAGGGCGATCAACCTGGAAAAGGAGGGTGTGGACATGATTGTGGTGGACACCGCCCACGCACATAACCAGAATGTCCTTGAAAGCGTAAAAAAAATGAGAAAGAGCATCGGAGTCGATCTTGTGGTGGGCAACATAGCGACAAGATCAGCCGCAGAGGATCTTATATCACTTGACGTTGACGGCCTCCGCGTGGGCATAGGCCCAGGATCAATATGCACAACCAGGATAATAGCCGGGATCGGCGTGCCGCAGCTGACGGCGGTTTCCGAAGTCGCGGAATATGCGGACGGGCAGGGTGTCCCAGTCATCTCCGACGGCGGAATAAGGTACTCAGGAGATATAGTAAAGGCGTTCGCCGCTGGAGCAAACTCGGTCATGCTTGGATCGCTCTTTGCCGGAACGGACGAGAGCCCAGGGGCGGAAATGATAATCAACGGGAGAAAATACAAGTCTTACAGAGGAATGGGATCCATCGGTGCCATACAGAAAGGCGCTTCCGACAGATACGGAAAACTTGGACAGAACAAGTTCGTGGCCGAGGGAGTGGAGGGTGCCGTTCCTTACCGGGGAAAGGTCCATGAGGTGCTGTTCCAGCTTGTCGGCGGCCTGAAATCCGGGATGGGATACTCCGGAGCAAGGGACATCGAGGAACTCAGGAAGAATTCCAGGTTTGTAAGGATCACAACCAATGGCCTCAAGGAGAGCCATCCGCATGACATCAGGGTACTTACGGAACCCCCAAACTACCAGAACTATGAATTGTGATCTCCCACTATTTCATGGGCTGAAAATTCAGGACACGTATTAATGCTGAACCGCTTTCCCCAGAGGATCAGGATACTACCTTCACGCCATAGTTCCTGACTATGGCGTCAAGGGGATCAATTTCAACGTCCCTGGACAGCCGGGAAATGGTCTCGAAATTCTCCCTGAACTTAACGCTTCTCTTTGGGTTCCGCAGTATGGCTGCGGGATGGAACTGTGGAACTATGAACGCTTTCTTGCAGTAGTAAATGGATCCTGATACTTCCGTAACCTTGCCGAAGTCATTGTTCATGATTTCACCCAGTGCCCTGATTGCCGAATTTCCCATGGGAACAACCACTTTTGGCCTGATCGCCTCGATTTCATCCCTGAGGTACGGTGAGCAGGCCCTGATCTCTGAATTCTTCGGTGTTTCGCCAACCTTCGGCCTGCACCTGACAGAGTTTGTAAGGTAGACCCTTGCCTTTGGGATCATGGATGCCTCAAGCGTTGCATCCAGCAGTTTTCCGCTCCTGCCGACAAACGGCTTTCCCATCTCGTCCTCCTTCGCACCAGGTGCCTCGCCGATAATCATTATGGTTGACTGAGATCCGCCGAATCCACAGACAGGCTTCTTGCGTGAGAACTGCAGGTCGCACTTCTTGCAGTTCTTGATCTCGTTGCAGAGATCGGGAATGCTTCTCATTCATGGAAATAATCCGCCGATATTATAGACTTATTGCTTGTCCGGCCGGCTTTATGATCCTCTGGCTCCGTGAAGTGAGATAAATCCCGGCTGCCACGAGAGCAAACCCCCCATATGTGAATAGCGTATTGGTCTGGCCGAGGATGATGAAGCTGAAGAGGATTGATAGGGCGGGAACCGTGAAGAAATATGAGGATATGGCGGGAACGGAATATTCTCGGTAAAGCTTAAGGTAAATAAAATAAGCGAGCCCTGTGCCGAGCACCCCTATATACAGGCTTATGAGTAGAAACTGCCATGTTATCCCTGAAAGGCTGAAGCTCTCCGTTTCAAAAGCCCATATCACGATGAATGGCAGGGCGTAAATATACTGGATGGCATTGACAGTAGCCGGATGCGTTGTGTGAATGTACTTCTTGTAAAAAATTGTGCCTCCTGCCCAGCTCACTGCCGACAGCACCAGAAACACCAGGCCTATCCCTGGCCTGATTGAGAGCTGGTCAATGAATATGAGCACGATTCCAAGGAAACCGAGCACAGTCCCAGCTATTGTGAGCAAACTGATACGGTCCGCAAGAAATATTGCTGAGAAAACTATGGAGAATATCGGGTATGTATAGACGAGTATGGACGAGATCGACGCACTTTCCGTGCTTTCCCCTATGAACCAGAGTCCCATGAAAAGAGTTATGTTAAGGGCGGAGAGTATGACCAGCTTGACGTTTGTCATCAGGTCTCTTGGAAACTTCAAGCCTCCCTTTATAAGGAAAATGGAAAATATGGCCGCAAACAGGACCCTGAACAGGAGGAACACAAGGGGAGGCTCGTAAACCAGGGCGAATTTAACCATGACATAGTTCAATCCCCAGAATGAGGACATTGCAAGGAATCCAGCCACATCTGCCGACTTTGGCACTCAACCTGATTCCCGGTTCCTATTTCAGAATTCCGTTATGGGCAGATAGCTGAGGGTGAACCCCAGCATCCAGGATCCGCCGGAGTAATGGCAGCTGGGGGACAATCATTGTATAGTCCGGTAAGCAAACACACGGCATTTCCATTTTCCAGCCGATGATTTTCATATTTACTGGGCGTTATATTTGTAACCAGAAGCAACGGGGCATTTTTCCCTCACCTGCAGATCTGCACCGACGATGCCCTCATTTACAGCCGTGCAGCAGATTGCAGCCGATGCCGGTTTCCATTATTAAGCAAAGATAGCTCGCCGCGAATCAACACAATTTTAAATCCGTCAACATTAGTGATGCGATCACATTTGCTGTTTCAGGACAAGGTTTCCATTCTTGAGTATTTCAACAAGCACGGGCTTCTGGTTTCGCCCAAGGCACTTGACATAATACTCGCCAGGAGCCTGGGGGACATGATCCCGAGGCTGATATCCGAGGATATTGTGAGTGCCGGGTACGTTGACGAGAAGACTGTCAAGAGCATTCTCATTGGGAAAACAAGCATGCCATCCGAGAATTTTGAGGTCTACATCCCTGACGTAAAGGTCAGGAGTTCCGTTGATGATTTCAGGAACCACTTTGTGAGCAAGTATACCAAGCTTAAGAAGATCATAGCCACATCCAGTTCAATGAGAGGGAGCACGGACATAAGGTCCGTGAAGAAGACATCCGGGGAGGTAAAATTTGTCGGCATGGTGTCGACAGTAGAGAAGACGAAGAACGGGCACAAGAGGATAGTCGTCGAGGATCTTGAGGACAGTGTCAGCGTCATCCTGATGAAGAGTAAGAACCTTGCCGACGAACTCATCCTGCAGGATGAAGTCATAGGAATAGTCGGGAACGTATCCACCGGACAGGGTGAGGCGGTGATATTTGCAAACGAGATCATCAGGCCAGACATACCTTTCAGGATGATTGATGAAACATCCCGGGAACCAGTATACGTCGCCTCCATTTCCGACATTCACGTTGGGAGCAAGACTTTCCGGAGGGATGATTTCCGGAAGATGATATCCTGGATAAAGAGCTCTGGTGACGAGGCGCAGAACCTCAAGTATCTCGTGCTGAGCGGAGACGTTGTCGACGGCATAGGAGTTTACCCATCACAGGAGGATGATCTGGAAATAATGAACCCTTTTGAACAGTACGCCAAGCTGGGAGAATACCTGTCCGAAATTCCGGAAGACATCACGGCGTTCGTGATGCCGGGTAACCATGACAGCGTGAGGCTTGCAGAACCCCAGCCGGTGTTTTCTCAGAAGATAGCGCAGTCACTGGGGAGGAATGTTACCCTGCTTCCAAACCCATCCACCCTGCACCTCGAGGGAAAGAATGTCCTCGTATACCATGGAATGTCCCTTAACGACATGGTTGAGCTTGTTCCCGGAGCCAATTTCGAGACCATAGGAAAGGCTATAGAGGAGATCCTCAAGAGAAGGCATCTCGCCCCGAAATACGGGGGGAAAACACCCCTGATTCCCAGCCCGGTGGATTACCATGTTATCGAGGAGGTACCGGATATCTTCATAACCGGGCACGTGCACTCCCATGCGCTGGGAAACTATCGCGGGGTAAGGTACGTGAATTCATCTACGTGGCAGTCCCAGACAGAGTACCAGAAAATGATGAACTTCAGCCCGAATCCTTCCAGACTGACGATGTTTGACCTGAATTCCAGGACTACGATAGTAAAGAAATTTGGCGTGGATTAGATATCAGAGGGTACGCTTGATGATTTCCTCTATCTCACTCTGGAATGAACTTAGGAAATCCGTCATTGCCTCGTCCTTGATGGACTTCGGTGCAGTGGCCACACCTATCTTTGCTGTAACCTTTGCCATCTTCGCCATGGAGTCGTATTCCTTCAGCCTTGCTTCCATGTATTCCTTCAGGACTTCCATAATCTCTGTCCTGAGTCCCTCGCTTTCATTGATCTTTTTCTTGATGTATTCCTTGATGATGTCCTTCATTATTTCCCGAATGGCCTCGAAATAAAGTTCCTCCGATGGCATAGTGCTCATGAAGCGTTTTATATACAGGTCCAGATTTTCTTTCACGCTTCAATTAGAAAGACAAGGTAAATAAACTTTGGCTGGACTTTGAAAAAATAGTTATAAATAATCATAGGCAATATGGAGACACGCTTTATCTCGTATGAAGCATGACTGCATGAAATTCAAGTAATATGGATTTGGGGTGAAATATTGAAGAGAAGTTCAAGGGACTGGAAGAAACGCGGCAATATGCGTTGGAAATGGCGCAAGAAAAGAATTAGAAGATTAAAGAGAGCGAGAAAAGCGAACAAGATGTAAGGGCGCATGGGGTAGTCAGGTATCCTAACGGGCTCCAGTCAGGGTGTGATTAGCTATGGGTCAACTGATCTTATGATGAGTGACTGGAACTATGAACCGGGAAGAGACCCGTAGATCTGGGTTCAAATCCCAGTGCGCCCACTAGTAACAAACGCAATTTTATCATTTTCAAAATTGCATGTTTTTGCAATCATAGAACCATTGCCCCCTCATTTTCGAAAAAATCATGCTCCCGGACTTACTGTAAAGGTCATAAATCTCGCCATGCACATCACGCCAAGCAGGTGAGTATAGATCTGCGTGTTGTATATTTGCGTGCCCAAGGTGTATCTGCGGGACCTTTGCCGCTGTGCCTGCTTCCTTGATATGTTGCCTCACTGTAGCCGACTTCATCCTGGCGTAATCTGCAGTCCATAGTGCCTTCTGGCCCGTTGGAGCTATTGTTCTTATTTTGACAATGGTAGGAATTCCAGTGTATGGCTTTGTGATAAGCGCGGAAAGCAGTACTGTCCCCGTTGAACTACGCGAACATAGGAGTTCCGGTGAATGTACCAGGAGTAAACAATGCCCCTACCGGAGATACTATCTGGTACATAATAACTCACGGGGGCTAATCCTGGCGTTCTCGTTGTGACTGATTGGATAATTGAAGATTTTCTTGATGTTGGATTAGAAGCTTATGGGTATTTCTTTGGTGGTTTATTAGGAATAGAAGACGCTGCTGGTGCCATTCCCGCCTCTGGAAAATTCGATGATTCCCTTGTTGCAACGATAATGCTCGGGTTTATGTCGAATCCACTTGGGTGGGCTGTCATTATAGGGATAGGTTCATTCATAGTGGCAGAATAATAAATAGCAGGTTCTTATCGCTAACAAGAGACTATGCCTATGCCAGACAAAAAGAAATTCCCCTTTTCTGGGGCGTTTTATTTTATTATATTGTTACTTGTCAGTTTCGCACTCATTGTTGTAGAGGGGATTTATCTTAACCCACAAATCAGCGCTTTTCTGATTCCCTTGACTGTGGCTGTATTCGCAGGAGTAGGAACTTATCTTGGGACAAAGAGACGTGAGAGAAAAAGCGGTATAGACAGAATTGATATGGACCGCAGAGTGAGAGGGGCCTTTAAAGATGCGGATCTTTCCAAAGAATATTCTAAGGAGGCACAGAGGCTGCTTGGGAAAGATATAGAGGTTTATAGGCAGTTGCACCGCACTCCTTCCATGACGTGGTCTCCTGCTTTTTCGATTCAGGGCAAAACTCCGAGAGTGGTTCTCTCCGAAACTTTCTTCTTTGGGTTAAGCCCCGGAGAGAAACGAGCACTAATAATACACGAGATTTGCCACTATGTCCATAGGGATATGACAGTGACCTATATGCTGATGCTCCTTTTTGTGCTTTCTGTTGGGGGACTTCTTATTTCTTTCGTTCAAGGATTGCTGTATGGAATGGATGATCTGATCGATATGGTAATCATTTCTTTTCTCTTGGTATCCATTTCATTGATTGGAATCCTAAAGCTGCATTTGATATGGCAAGAGTATCGGTCTGATAAATGCGCAGCTATGGAGATGGGAGAGAAGGATGACATCAAGGTCGTAATAGAGAAAGCTTCAGAATATGCAAGGCTCCATACTAATGAAGAGAAGCATAAAAAGATCGAGGTTCTATTAGCGAGAAGACTAAGGCATTTGGAGTCATGAGAATTTGAGGCTTGCCACTATCGCGAGCAGGTACCTTGCGTATTTGGTTGAGCAATCTTTTTTGATACCCGTCTCGTCTTTAGTGGTATACTTATTACCTATCTTTGTAACCCCCTAATATTCTAGACCCATAGAAACATGTAAATACTTTGCAGTGAGTAGTTATTCACCACGACATTCATAAGGAAGATAAGGACAAAATCGGGAACTTACCTTGCTGAGGTGCGCAACAAAAGGGTGGACGGCAGGGTAAAGCAGGAATTCATCAGGTACATTGGAAAGGAGATGAACAGCTCGACCGTGAGGAGGGTATCAACCCATGACGTAAAGGTCATGGAGATCAGGAGATCAATGGACGTGGAGGCAGTGCACAGAATATCCTCAAAGCTTGGGATCAGTGATCTTGTGCCAAGGAATGCATCTGTCATGGTATATTCACAGCTTCTGGATCGACCTGCCATAAACAGGATGCCGGATTACCTGAATGAGACAGAGATTCTCAGATACCTTGGCATTGTGGGCATCGGAACAGCGGATCTCTATGGATCATTGCAGCATATCAACGAAATGGAATTCGCTGCAGTGGAAGAAAAACTTGCATCATTCTTCCTTTACCTAGAGAAGGAGAAGAAAACTGTCATAATGGATGTCACAGACACATACTTCCAGGTGATTCCCGCCGAAGATAACAAATCCGCCAGGAAAGAGGGGTGCTCCTTTGGGCCATAAGGGATCAACCCGCATAAACGGGGAACCGGACGAGATCATCCACGCATCAGCGGATAAGTGCCCGGAGTGCAATCACGAACTCGGATCGCCCATCCGCATGGAGAAGAAGACCATATTCGATATACCGCCACCGCAGAAGATAAGGGTGACGGAATACGATCTTGATGTTTACAGATGCAGCAACTGCGGCACTGAGGTCGGGGCGAGGCACAGGGATTGCCCGCAGACAGGTGACATGGGCATATATCTCCTGAACTATGTCACAATGCTGAAATACAACCTCCGGGGACCGGTAAGGGGGGGTGCAGGAATTCCTCATCACCAACAGCAATCTCAATCTGAGCGTGAAGGGGATCAATGATGCATTGTTGAGAGTTGGAGATGCCTGTAAATCGGAATATACTGCCATAAGGGATCGCATACGCACATCAAAATGGATACACATTGACGAAACAGGCTTTCACGTCGAAGGGAAGAAATACTGGCTGTGGGCTCTTTTCGATCCGCAGAGAACGATGTGCTCGTCGTGATCACGGATTCACGCGGCAGGGACGTGGTGAAGGAGACCACGGGTGAGGATTTCCATTCTCCGGTGATAGTGGACGGATGGAAGGCTTATTCTTATCTCACCATAATTCAGAGATGCTGGGCACACCTGATCAGGGAGGTGGATGCCTTCAAGTCTTCGGAAACAGGAATGAAACTCTCTGATGAGATGCATTCCATGTTCAGAGAATTGAAGGATTCCCTGAAATCGGAGGACATGGATTCCAGGATGGCCATGAAAAAGGAGCTTGACGGGTGGATAGACCTTCTTGTAAGAAGATATGATTCCCATCGGGACCTGCACAAGCCGGTTGAGTATATGCGCAACGGTCTCGGTTCATGGTTCACCTGTCTGCTTTATCCGGGAATGGAGCCAACCAACAATCTTGCTGAGCAGGCCATTAGGGAGCATGTGGTGATAAGGAAGATAATCGGAACATTCCGATCTGAATCCGGTTCGCAGAACTACCAGTACATCTCATCGCTACTGGCAACATGGAGATTGAAGGGAAAGAACATGTTTGTTGAGATGGATAAAATACTGAGAAAAGAGTTATGTGGGTTCGGTTGAGCTAAACAAGTACAACGAATAAAATCAGAGATTGCCAAAAATAGAAGGTTTTTAGAAATCCTCTGCAGTCTTCGCTATCTCCCAATGCGTCTTGCACTATGCCTTTATCAAATATCCTCCTGTGGCATCGAGTCCCTCTTGATACCTCTCGCTGCATGTTTCCTTTATCGCGGCATCGCCCGGTAAGTAAAGCGATTTCCCATCCTGTTCATAAATTTCCCTTTATTTCTGGGAGACCGAAAAAGAGCATAATTATACCTGAAATAGATTCCCGTGCATGCAGTGCATTGCCAAGCGTTGACATGCAATCTGTTACAATCTTTATTATGCGTTTTGGGGGTAAAACAACTCGGTAAGATTTGAATCAAAGGTTATTCCATCAGGCTCGATCTCTTTTTTGGTTGGCTGCATTGATTCGAGAATAAAATCATAAACATCAGAGACATACTCAACCTGAGGCAAAGGTTGACTAAACCACTTCGGCCGAACCCCGGCCTCGTAAGTGGCGCCACCTAACTTCCTGTTGCCGGCTGTGTTGAGGTATACAAAATGGATCGTGCGTTTACTGTTTCCGGGAGGTTCTTCAGGAGAAGGGCATTTGCTCTTGCCATTTCCGTCTGGATAATCTGCTCTTTGGGACTCGTCCTGCTTGACGAGACCTCTTCTAACTCTATGGCTCCAGGCCTAGTCGCCAAGAGCTTCATACCGGAGTATCAGATTAATGTGCTCACAGAGCGGCGCGGTTCGAATCTAGTTGTATACGGTCAGCTCTTCAATCAATATGGGGTGGGACAAAGTGGATGGAATGTTACAATGGCAGTGTCTGCGTCACCAATACCTACTTATCCATATGCACGACAGTCGGGGGTCACGAACTCCACCGGTCTTGTGTCGTTCACGCTGGACAAGATCAATTCCAGCTTCTACAGCACCGAGGAATCCGTGTTCTACCCAAACGGCACATTTGCATTCAATTCAACGAGCACAATAAATCTGTTGCCTTCAGGAGAAGGAGGACTGCCTTATCAGAGTACCGTATCCGTAACACCAGTGCTTTCCGCCAATAATCACTCGACGTATGCACTCCATATCTGGAGGATACAGGACAGACCGCCGATAAATGTTACCGTTGGATATGCCATAAACCCGGCTCTCTGGATGGCCTACTCTTCAAGTGGGGAACCGAAGTCAACAAGTATACTATGTAATATGAGCCTCTCATATGAGGACACTATTCCAACCCAATTAAGCGTCTATGGACAGCCATACTTTTATAGCATAAACGTCAAGAATTCAAGCGGCAATTTCCTTGGGGGTTCAGTATTCTGGGCAGTGGTAACCCCTTCGTTGCAGTCTGACCATTTCTACAATGAATTCGTGGGAATTTCATCTATTTTCATAGCTATTATGGGTTCATCTCTTGTCTTTGTGTTGCTGGTTTCTGGATCAGCAGGGAAGGACAGGCTATCGCAATTAATCAATGACAGAAAGCTGAAGATCAACACAGGACCGAAATCTGTGATATTCAGGCAAATTCTTGAGGCTACCGCTATAATATCTATTCCATTCATCGCGGCTACCGTGATTATTCCTTACTTCATGGTGTACCAGTTGTTTCATGCTGAAGTGCCCGTGTATTATCCCTTCATCTATCTGCTCTCCTCAATAATGATTTTGGTTTTGACAGTTTCCCTTAGTTTGCTATATCTTTTTTCAGGATCTCCACCAAGATTCACTAGATACTTTCAACACAGTGAGCCAACATTGAAATGGGCACTGAAATATGTAGCAATGTTCATCCCGTTGTGGTATAGCATTACACTGAACATGGACGGAATTTTACCGAACCTGCCGAGCTCAGGTATTGGAAGTGCGGTCTTGCTTAACATCTTCTCTAACGCGGTGAACCCCATAGGATACACCTGGAACCTCGGTGAGTACTTGACGCGTAACCTCTTCCTCGATCAGTATTTTTCCATCGATCCTAGCAGATTTTTCCTGAACGCATATCTTCTGGCAGTACTGGCTGCCGTGTGGCTTTTCGTGCTGGTCGTTCTGCCTCTTCTGTATCTCAGCAGAAAGGAAAGGCATGGCAGCATGGAAACCGAAGGATGAACTTATCTCCAGCATTTCGCGTTTGAGGGTCATGCACCGGCCGGAGAAAACAATAGCCGTCAGACAAGCTCGGTCTGTGGTATGGTCGTTTAATCTCAGGGGCCTTAACTAACCCCTACAGTATAGATTGATTATAGGTCAAGATTCTGAGAGAAATTTATAAAGGCACCGATTTGTCGGGCGAACATCAACCAGAATATGGCATCACAAATGCCTAATGACTTGTAACCTGAATTCCAGAATTCTTACCACCATTAATTCTTGACTTGATGCTAAAACACTGGTTCATGAAGGATAACAATCCTTATTAATAATGGTGGTACATATCACCATTACAACGAAAAATCAAATTATTGAGAAAAACGTGGGCGAAAAGATATACGTCTATGAGAGGGAGCCATATTACAACAGCAGGATAAAGAACACCAGTAACCGGTACAGTTATGTGGGGAATAAGGAGAACGGGAAGATCAGGATCACACTACCCAGAAGAAGCCTGATCCATGGCCCGTTCATTCCCCTTCTTGGAATTGTCAGGGAAGCTTCTCTTGAAGAACTGCTGTCAAAGCAACTTCTTGCCATGACCATATCCAAGATTGTCAGGCCCCTTCTCCTGTCTTCCCTGGAAACATGGAGGGAGGAGTTCTTCTCCTTCAGCTCAAGATTCTCTGTAAGAATTCTCTCAATGAAACGTTCGAGATCAAGGGCATAGTTCTCAGAATTCCTGTCTATCCCCGAAATCTCCATGGATGATTATTATATTCTCATGAAAATACTTTTTGGTTCAGCATTTTCAATTGTCTGCCATCGATCATGGCAAAAATATGAGTCAACGAAGCTATACAAATACAAGAATTAATATGTTGTTAGAAAATATTTACATGCAGATTGATCTCGGAGAGTTGCATCATAACAAAAAATGAAAATAATACTCTAGCAAAGAAAACTGTAGGGACTTGGGAACTTGTGTTTCAAAGTATGGGACAAATCACGCCAATAACTATACTTGCTGGATTGATAGTAAGCATAGTTTCCTTTTCACTGACGGCAGCACCCTTGGCTATGTTAATATCTTTTGTGGCAGTTCTAATGGCCGCCAATACCATATACCAGTTCTCAGGAAGAATAGCTCATGCGGGTGGATATTATGCGTATGTTGAAAGTGGACTCGGAAAATCATTGGGAAAATTCACCGGACTACAGTATCTCATATATCAGGTTTCAAACCTTGGCCTAGAATATCTTATTGTCATATGGGGGTTTTCAAAATCACTCAATTATGCTTTTGGGACCTCTCTCCCTGTATGGACAGGCGTGGTATGGATGGGCTTAATGATCGCCCTATCTTTTCTCCTCATGAGAAGAGGGGCAAGACCCTCTTTAAGGCTTGCTCTGGCGCTTGGTACAATTCAGGTTTTCTTCGTCATAATTCTTTCCCTTATTATTATACCGCTCGCACCAGACAATACACTTCAGGCTTTTGCCCCAACAGCGGCATCGAACGGGTGGACAGGAGTGTTTCTCGGTTTCATAGTGGGTGGATATCTTGCTTTTGCCGGATATGGGTCCATAGTACCAATGGGTGAAGAAGCAAAGTCTCCGAGAAAGACCATCCGAAGGGCGCTTGTTATTGTCATATTGATGGCCGGAGTGGTATTTATACTGGGATCATATGCAATGATCGTAGGTTTTGGGATCACAAAGCTTTCAACGTTTTCCAGCGTAGTCATCCCAGGATTAGTTGTTACCAGGAGATTCGTGGGTGTTGGTGGAGCTGTGGTATTCATTGCAATCAATGTTTTCCTGTCCACGTATGGCACGGTAGTAGGCATGGGGACTCCACTTACCCGGGTAATGTATGCGCTGGGAAGAGACAAAGTTCTTAGCGAAAAGCTTTCTAAAGTTAATGATAGAGGAGTCCCTTTGAATTCCATATACACAACTTATGTAATAACAATGCTTGCCGCGGTGATAACGGGTGGCGTATTCTATATATTTTACGGGTTTTACAATGGCTTGTATTATGCATGGGTGATATTTGGTACCATTGCGACCCTGACGACCCTCTTTGTACATATACTATCAAACTCATCACTGACAGTGCTCAGTTTCAGGGAAAATGCAAAGAGGAAATTATTAACATGGGTTGTGCTTCCAATAGCCACAACTATCCTTATGGGAGTAGCGTATTACTATACTCTTCTGGGAATAACAATGCCTTATCTTATTGCCCCAATAATATTTCTGGTATGGATTGCTATCTCTGCAGCTATCACCATTCTTTACCGGCACAGAACTGTGCCAATTGATTTCTCTGCCATGACACCTGATGGGGATGATGAAAATGCTCGATATTAAACTTGAAAATTGTCATATCTTCAGCAATGGCGAAAACAAGTCAATTGGGATAGGAAATGGGAAAATTCTACTTATTGATGACATAATATATGAACAGGCAAAACAAACCGTGGATATGAAAGGCAGTTTCGTTGTTCCGGGCTTCATTGATTCCCATACACATCTAGTCTCCCTTGGCCTTGAAAACATCCGTATAAGCCTTTATACCTGCAAAAATAGGAATGAAGCCATAGACAGGATCAAAACCGGTTCGAATGAAACCAGGAGGAAAGTTGTGATAGCATACAAGTGGGATGAATCACTTTGGGGTGATGATGAATATCTTTCCAGATCTGAACTCGACGTTGTATCAAAACCCGTCATAGCCTTCAGGAGAGATGGGCATATGGCAACGCTGAATTCCTCCGCATTGAGGCTTGTTGGCAGGGAGGGCGTAAAGGATGGGGTGTTGAAAGAAAAAGATCTCGGGCTGCTTGACAAACTCGTTTCACCCGAAGCAGAAGAAAGAATAAGTGCCTTCAACAGGAGCCAGGAGATAGCTATAAGTGAGGGAGTAACAGCCGTCAGGGATATGGTAGACAGAGAAACATATTTTGCCTATAATGGATTGAAGAATAGAATCAGAATTTTCAGAACCCTGTATGACAGAGATATGTTTAAAGGTGTAGGTATAGGAACGGATACGGACTGGGGTATCAAGACCTTTCTTGATGGATCTATTGGTGCACTTACTGCAGCGCATGAAGGGTGGGATGGAAAGAATCTCATAATGAACGCAACGCAATTTGAAACTTTTTGCAATGGAATCTGGTCAAACAATCTACCTGTGGCTGCCCATGCAATCGGCGAAATGGCGGTTGAAACTGCTGTAAATATCTTTTCCCGTCATTCCGGCAGATTCAGGAACTCCATTGAACACTTTGAGCTCATGCCGGAAGAAGTGCTTGAAAAACTCAACAAATCGGTTGTTATTTCCTCACAGCCTAATTTTCTGGACTGGGCAGGGGAAGGTGGCATGTATGAGAACCGTCTTGGAAGAGAATGGCTTACTAAGAATAACCCATTCAGAGATATTATTGATGCAGGAATTCCACTTGCTTTCGGTTCCGATACTATGCCTTTGGGCCCAATGTATGGCATTCACCAGGCGGTAAACAGCAAGTTCAGGCAGCAGAAAATTACCGTTAATGAGGCGGTCAGGTGCTACTCAGAAGGCGGATCGTACTTGCTTGGAAGGGATCAATATATGGGAAAGATCGAGGAGGGATATTTAGCCGATCTTGCAGTTTTTGATCATGACTTTACCATGGAAACGGGAAATTTGAAAGACATAAAGCCGGTATCAACCATGATAGTAGGAAGATTTTGCTGAATTGAAGGGTTTATTGAACAATCACGATGTGGCTGACCTTCCGAACCTATCAATGGCGAATCCAAATGCTGACACGGAGGGAAGAGAAGTGTTTGTGGCGAATGCATAAAGTACCGTCTTTCCACTCCTTTCCCTGCCGTATATTGACACCATCCGGAAGGTTGCCTGCTCACCCTTCCTCCTTTTATGGGATCCTGTGCTATATTGCCTGTCGGTCTCCAGGTTTCCGCATGCCTTCACGAGTTTCGGGGCATGCATTATGAACGGAATACCGGAGGCTATCAGGAACCTTATTGCATCTATCGAGAAGAATCCTGATCCTTATTCCCAGTTCTTCCACGATGCCCATTACTGTCCGTACCATGTTCAGGATTGATCTCTTCCTCACTGGAACGACGGCTACTGCAAACCTCAACCTCCTGACAACAATGGATGCCGTGGCATATTCATATGCATAGTTTGTCCCTGCTTTGTTCTTCGTGCTGATTATGCCTTCCGTTTCCAGGTTACCGTAATACATCTGTAGGGTAAAACTCTGGATTGCTCTAGAGCCTTCCACTTCGAACCGTGCTTGATCTTTTCGATCACACGGCTCTCCCTGCCGCTTCACCCAAGGGCGCTATGGCTATGTTGGATGACTCCGCTCATGGGCTTGAGCATGTTGCGGCATATTCTCGTATAGAGGTTATCGGAGACGGAGAGTCCTCTTTTCTTGTGTCTGTATACTAGAAATTTGTAGAAGATCCAGTCTATGAATTTCTGCAATCCATTGTATATTCTGCTTGAACTTGCGTGATTGAAGTAGTTTATCCATCCTGTGATGAGGAGATTCAATCGCCTAACCGATTCATCTTCTGATATGGCAAGGTTCCTTCTGTTCAGGATTGATTTCGTCTTTTCCCTGAAGTTGTTGACTGATTTCTTTGATGGAAAAAAGATTGTCACATTCTTTCCCCTTCTTGTTATGCATCTTCGGAAGAAATGAAATCCGAAGTGCACCTCTATCATGTATGTCGACAGTTCCACCTCAGATATTACTCTTGGAACCTGTCTATAAAGATGTTCGAGCCTTGCATGGGACATTTCATGGATTGGAGTTGTGGCCACATTCACATACATAACACCAAAACGAGAATGACGGCTAGGGTATCTTAGAGATTATTTCTTTCGTACTCTAAAATGCTGCAGGGGATTCCTGCTCTGCTGCTCTTCTCAGGTCATCCCTAGCCACAAGAAGCAATATTCCCGTTATAATACCGTTGAAAATCAGGGCAACTATTCCGAAGGCAACACTATCCGCATCGTAAGCAGATTTCGCATCTCCGCTTTCTATGAACCTCCTAATCGCCAGTATCCTGTACAGCACCCAGATGCCAGCAACCAGAAAAACAAGAGGGATCAGCCCAAGGAAAGCAACGAACGGAAAGGCTACTGGAGCTGCAATGATAGCCAACACAGCAATGGAATAAAAACCGAACCCAATCATGACAAGAATCGAGAGTATCATCGCTATGAGCACCAGCGTTGGTGCCGATCCCATTGCCCTCTGGTTGACTGCATTCCCAAGCTGCTGGGTCTTGATAACGTTTCCTTCATCCGAAATAATAACCTGGTATTTCCTTGGCTCTGAAAATGAATAGAAGCTCAATACCACATTCCAGACAGTACCCGTTCTCGCGCAGGATACGGCTGTTATGCTTCCTGTTGCCACTCCGTATTCCCTGGACAGCCACTCCTTACCAATCCTATTGGCCTCATCAACTGAATTGATTGTCATGATTCAGGCTCCTGTAACACTTGTTCATGACAAGTACATTATTAAGAATGCCGCATGGTACAGAAGCATTGTACAGACATTCAGTGTCATTAAGAAAACCTATTTATCCACTGAGGCGTTTGGACTTCGTAGCGATTGATCATTTAAGGGACTGATAAACAGATGAGATATGTGGATGTAGAGAAGAGGCTGGATATGCGCCTCACCCTGACAATGGAACAACAGCACCCCATACTTCCACTCCTGGAAAGGGAGATTGACACAATACCCCTTGATTCACACCACTCAGGGAATGAAGCTTTCATCGATCTTTTTATATGCGGTTCACCAATGGAAAAGCTTGAAGGCGTCCTCTCCCAGTTCCATCCAGACATCATGGGGGGATGCCTCATAGTCAGGATGAAAGCAGAGGAGATGGGGACTGCCGCCTCCGTTCTTGATCAGCTGGCTGAGATACCGCTTTCAGCTCGCGGGAGCCTTTACCTCACTGACAGGAAGATCTTTGCGGACTTCAGGATTTCCTCATCGGACATCTCCCCTATAACCGAAATAGAGAAGCGCATCATAGCAATGAATAACCGGGTGAGGATCGCTGATTTCGGTCCAGGGGCTGGAGGCATAGCTACCATAGAGAAGGTGGATTCGCGGATACACCTCGGTGTTGTCTCATACGAAGTGAACATACTCAGGGATTTTGGTGATTCAATTAAGGGTGACTGCTTTATAGAATACAACTTTAACCAGGTTGAGAAGAACGGCTTCAGGGCCATAATTTACGATAGCCAGGGCGAATCTGCAGCGTACATTGACTCCCCCTTCCTGCGGGAAGTACAGAGGCTCTCAATAGAGGAAAAGATACCGAAAGCTGCAATACTTGCGAGGCCGGAAAATGGGAGGTACAGATCTTTCACGTTCTTGCCGGATACCATGGTTGATAACCAGGTGTCAATCCTGTACAAGGCTGCATCAAAATTTCCCGAAGCAGATTTCAGGCTCCTGGCGATCCGGTCATACAGCAGGGAAGTGTGGGATTGGATATGACAGCTCGTCGCTTCCTCGTACCGTGATCCACCCAGATGCGTTAAAAGCTCCTGAAAGGTGAATTAGGTATTCAGGGCTCCTTAAGCCATTAGATTTTTAGACTTTTCCCGGGACATAATGGCAGATGAGTATGCAGGAAAGACCTGAGTTCTATGACCAACCGAAATATAGGGGACTTAACTGTTATAACGCAGTGAATTATTCCCAAAAATGGAAATTTTTTCAGCACTGAACATCTTCGGATCCATCGATCTGGCAGTAATGCTACTATTCTATATCTACGAAAACAGCAGACCCCTTTATTCCGTCCTCTTTGGAATTACCTGCATTGGATCGTCGGCTTATGGCTTCCTTTCCGGCACTTGGCCTTTCGGGATCATAGAGCTTGTGTGGGCGGTTTTCAGTATCAGGAAGTTCTTCAGCAGAAGGAAAAAAACATTTGGAAATATTTCAGGACCCGCTGACTGAATTCCATGAATGCCATGCACCAACTCACCTTGCCCAATTTTGTACATTGCACCCTACCCAGATACTGCACTAAGGACGCTAGCACTTATCAAAACGCCCCCATGATTTTATCAGAAAAGCGTTTTCTGTTTCTTCCTAGGGTCATGGAGAATGTTTGAAACCCAGTCGATTTTCGGCCTACCCATCTGATCAAGGAACTGGTTGACTGTTCCAGGACCAAATCCCTGGAAATGGTTGTTTGAGAATACGCTGGCGTTCCCGATTTCACTTTCCATTGCCTTGAGTTCGGCTGCCCATTTGCCGATTGACGTGCTCCTGTCAAGCCGCATCGAACCGAACTGATCCTCCGGGATACTCCTGTCACCCACCAGCCGGAGGTACACTTCAGATGTTGTCATTATTCTAGGAGTATCAACAAATGGCGTCTCAGACCATGCAAGGGTCACGCCGGAAGCTTCTAGCTCCGAATAGATGCTCTCCCTGAACCACGAGTCATGCCTGAATTCAACCGCAAACCTGAATTTCCCAGGCAGCAACCTCAGGAATTTCATGAGGTCTTCAGAACCATTTTCGTACCTGAAAAATGGAGGCAGCTGGATAAGTATCATGCCAATCTTGTCCCCGAGGTAGCCTATTGCATCCAGGAAAGCATTAAGGGTATTTTCAATTCCGGAAAGCCTTTGATCGTGCGTGATCCTCCCCGGAATTTTTGGGTAAAACCTGAAATCTTCCGGAGTCGCTTCCTTCCAGGATTTCATCGTGCGGGCGTCTGGAATACTGTAGAAGGTGGAGTCAATTTCCACGGAATCAAACACCCTGGAATACATCTGCAGGAAATTTTCCGGAACAGTTCCCCTTGGATAGAAAGGACCGACCCATGTCTTATAGCTCCAACCGGAACAACCAACCCTCAGCTTCATGTTACTCCTGCCCGCATGAATAATAAGAAATTGTTGTGCAATAAGAACCTTTTCCAAAGCGATGGCCTCAATTCCTCACACCACGAACAGGATGCTGGTTTCATAAAAAAACACTGAATGCAAAACTCTGCCCGTTATACTTGGGAAAAACCATATATATGGATACGATTGATAGCACAGGAACCGAAGGCTTGGATCTATGACAGGCAGTCAAGGACTGGTGAAACACCAGTGAAAATGATAGAGGTTGCCAATCTTACGAGAAAATTTGGGGATTTTACCGCCGTTGACTCTCTGACGTTCAACCTCGACAGGGGTGAGGTCTTCGGCTTGCTTGGCCCGAACGGCGCCGGGAAAACCACAACGGTGAGAATACTCTGCTGCCTCATCTCCAAGACAAGCGGAAGCGTCAGGATTGGAGACCTGGACACTTCCGACAGGGACGATGCGATGAAGATAAGGAAAATGATCGGCCTGGTTCCTGACAATGTCGGCCTTTATGACACTCTTAGCGCTTATGCAAATCTTGAGTTCTATGGCAGGATGTACGAATTTCCTGAAAAGCAGCTGAAGGAAAATATTGAGAAATACCTGAAGATGCTTGATCTCTGGGATAAGAAAGACTTACCTGTAGGTTCTTTTTCCAAGGGAATGAGACAGAAAGTGTCACTGGCAAGAGCTCTTGTACACGATCCGGAAGTGCTGTTCATGGATGAGCCCACCGCCAATCTTGATCCGGAAGCAGCGAAGACAATAAGGGATGTGATACTGGATTTGAGAAGGGAGAACAGGACGATTCTTCTCAACACGCACAACCTGGATGAAGCCCAGCGCATCTGCAACCGTATCGGTGTACTGAAAACCAGGCTCATCGCCGTTGACACGCCGGAAAACCTTGCAAAACTTGTTTCCGGCAGGAAAACGGTGATCCTGCTTGAAGAAATGAACGACAGGATACTTGGAGCTGTCAGGGGTCTAAACCCAAGAAGTGTGGAAACGGATGGCAATAAGATAGCCGTAGGCATGGCTGATCCCGACAGGGAAACGCCTGCAATCATCACCGCCATTGTTTCCTCAGGTGGCAAAGTAAGGTCTGTCAGCGAGACAGGTGCATCACTTGAGGATATATACCTTCAGCTTGTAAGGGAGTAAGAAAATGAGACTCTGGAAATCATGGATACTTGCAAAGAAGGATCTAGCAATCATGAGGAAACGCAGATCGCTTGCGACGGCCATTCTTGCATTTCCTTTGGGATTGGGCATAGCACTTCCGCTGCTTATTGAGTACATTATCGTAAGGAAGTCTGCGACCGTAACAATTGTCTCATCCCTTCTCGGAGCTTTTCCTTTCTTTTTCATAATTCTATCAGCACTGCTTCCGCTCTACATATCCAGCTACGGGATAGTCGGGGAAAAAACAGAGAAGAGCCTCGAGCCACTGCTTGCCACCCCGACGTCCGATGGCGAGATACTGATGGGCAAATACATAGGCTCATTCCTGCCCGTTCTGGTGTCGATTTACCTCGGATTGACAATTTTCATGTTTCTTACCGATCTGCTTACTGTTTCAAAGATAGGGCACTTCTACTACCCGAACCTGGGCATGGCAATCGTTTACCTTTTAGGCGCCCCTTTCGCGTGCATTTACGGAGTCAGTACCGGACTGTTTGTCTCTTCCAAGGTAAACAACATTCAGGGCGCTTACCAGATAGGCGCATTTTCACTTATTCCACTCTATGCACTATATATCCTGGGAGAAATAGGCATAGTATCGCTGTCAAGCAATACAAATCTACTCATAATTTCAGCGGGTTTGCTCGTGGCAGTTATCCTGATGTACATGCTCAGCAGGGCCACATTCAACAGGGAAAGTATCCTGACAAAGTGGAAATGATTGGCGTGGTTTAGCGATCCCATTGCAGTATGCCGGATCTCTATCGTTGCCCCTGGCCATGCCCCGCGATCATCCATATCCTGGCACTTTGAGAAATTAGACTCCTGATACCAATCGGCCAGACAAAGGGGGCATTCCGCAAAACAATGCAATGCGGTAAGCCGCTTCCTTATTACTCCCGGGGCAGTCAAGTATTTAAGAGTCGTGGCGTTTATAGACTGACAGGGTTTGACAGGCATTAAATATCCGG
>JAJYUG010000069.1 GCA_021792655.1 Thermoplasmata archaeon
GAATATCCTATGCCCAGATTCCTGGGGCGTTTAAGGACAAGGAACAGGGTCAGGGCAAATATGGCAACAGATATGGGAAAAAGTATCTGCATCAGTGCACCAGGTCATTTCCATCTGTCTTAACGGGTTCTTCCGGGCACTCTACACAGTTGCATATCATGTTTATGACATCCCCTGTCTTCTCGCCCTGTATGATCAGGTCTATCATGGTTTTATCGCTCAGGGAATATATGATTTTCTTACCGGAAAAGTAGCTCCGGACGATCCCTTTCTCCCTGAGATCCATGAGTTTGTGGGAAATAAGGGACTGCGATTTTCCCGTAGACTTTACTATATCTCCAACGCACATTTCCCCGCTGGAAAGCATCTTTATTATATCGAGTCTTGTCTGGTCAGAAAGAAGCTTGTATATTTCCAGATCGCCAACCTTTTCCATTCAGTCACCTGTATATGAAATTAATTTCATATGATTATTCTATCATATTTTAAGGTTCGTTTACCGGGCATATCACAGACCGGATAAATATGGCAGACAGATACTAGGGCATGAAGCTGCTGGTAATATCGGATGCCCATTCCAATTACCTTGCCCTGAAAGCTGCGGTAGATTCTGAAAGGTACGATAAGCTGGTATTCCTTGGAGACGCGGTTGATTACGGCCCTCAACCAGCCGAGGTGCTTGATTTCATAATGGAGAATGCGGATTATTACGTTATGGGAAATCATGACAGGGCTGTTGCATACAACGAGGACTGCCACTGCTCAATAGATATGCACGATCTCAGTGAATACACCAGGAAGGAAATATCTCAGAAACTCCTCTCGAAGCAGGACATCGACAAGATCAAGAGAATGCCCGAGAAGATAGTTGTGGAAATAGACGGTATGAAGACTTTCATGACCCATGCATCACCTTACAACAGCCTGAATGGCTACATGTATGGAAGCGAAGCAGACATGGTGGCGAGGGACAAGAACCTAATGGATTATTCCCTGATAATGGTGGGTCACACCCACTATCCGATGTATTACAAGAACAGGATCCTGAACCCCGGAAGCGTTGGCCAGCCCAGGGACGGGAACTGGATGCCACATTATGCCATTATGGATACTGACAGAAATGAAGTAAGGTTCAGGAGATTCAGCTATGATCATGAAACCGCCCTCAAGCAGATAAGGGAACTTGTAACCAATGAGGCGATGCTGCAGAAGCTCAGTAAATTCTATTCATAAAATAATGTCGGACAAATCGGATAAGTTTAAAATCACAAGTTAGGATAACCTGCGGTATAGAAGTGATAGGGCACGGTTGTTACCAGGAATAAGGATTCAGTTCTCCCCCAGGCGAGATCAGATGAACCTGTAAATGGTCTGGTTGGGAAGAATGGCGATCTCAGGAGGGGGTGGTTCCTCAGTTATCTGTTTTCGAACATAGCAGGCGGCATAAACACACCGCTCATCCCCTTATTCGTGGTCATATACCTCCATTCCAACGTCTCTCTTGTCGGAATAACCTCCGCCCTGGCATCTGCGGCATCAGTTCCAGCACTGATATACTGGGGCAACCTTTCTGACAGGTTCGGCAGGAGGAAGATATTCGTGTTCGCCGGATTTTTCGGGTCGTTCCTGACCCTGATCTTCATTCCGTTTGTGACGGGGATAGGCGAGTATATACTGGTCCTGATGGCATTCCAGATCGTTGCGATGGCGAGTGTTCCTGTATCAACAATGATAATACTTGAGAATACTGAGGAATCCAGATGGCCATCAATAATGTCCAGTTTCAGCATGATCACTTCCATCGGGACAGTGCTTGGCCTGATTTTCGGATCAATACTTGTGCTTGGGGATACGGCGTTCACCACTTCCTCCCTCCCTGATATTTACGCAATTTCCGCAGTTGTTTATCTCATAGCGGCAATCAGCTCGCTGTATCTGCTTCCAGAACCCAGAAGAAAGCTGAGAAGAAGCAGGATCACTGATCTCTATACTGTCAGGGTCATAGAACGCATCAGATACCTCCCTTCATTCGTGCTGCATATATTCACAGAGGGCAGGAATGGCCACAAACTTTCCGCTGATCTCAAGAAATACCTCTTTTCCACAACCCTGCTAATGTTTGGTTTCCAGATATTCTTCGTGCCGTTTCCCGTGTTCCTGATAGACAGGCTGGGGGCAGGCAACCTGCAGATATTCGTGATGTATCTTCTGAACAGCGTTTTTTCAACTATTGCCTTCAGGCCAGCAGGGAACCTGATAAATCGCTTCGGGATAACCAGGACCATCTCTACCTCAATTTTATCGAGGATAGTGATATTCACCGCTGCGGCTTTCATTCCGTTCTTTATAACCGGAAGCTTTGTGCTGCTCATAATAATGCTATCATTCTATGGCATACTTGGGGGATTATGGAGCTTCATCAGCATCTCCGAGGTAACTTCAATTTCCAAGATGTGCGAAAAAGCAGTTCGCGGTAGAACAATCGGCGCCTACAACTCCCTTAATGGCGTGGGCCAGATACTCGGGGCAGGGCTTTCTGGCTTTGTTGCACTGTACCTCGGGTATGAAACTGACTTCATAATAGCTGCGATCGTTGTTGCTATTGGTCTATCGCTGATCCTTAAAATCAAAATCCCCTTGTCTTACGAAAGTATAGGGAAGGAGGGAGCGCCTAGATAATTCCCCTGACAACGTTCCTGTCCACAGAAACTCCCTTGGGAGTGAGTATTATCATGTTTTTGCCGAATCCCGCAACGTCCCCGCCAGTGTCGCGCCCCAGATATTTTATGTCGTCCAGGACCTTCCTGCGTATGAGCTCATCATCGGCAACGGGACTGTAATCTATTATCAGTATGGTTCCGCCGTAGGTGAATTCCGACAGCCTCGAAACATCATCATACCTGTTAATCTCCACGATGCGGACGACCATGTCAGATCCAGTGAAATCATCCTGCATCTTGAGTTCGTCCAGGTCTATGAATTTCCTTGACCTGTCCTTTCCCTTCGAGGGTTTTGACTTGCTTTTGTTTCCCCTTAGTAGCGCCATCTGATCAGGAAATAAGACTCAACTATGATATAAAGATTTTTTCATTAACTGGCATTTACGATTTCCGGAGAATTCTCACTTCCTTGTCATCTTGATGAAAATATTCATGAGATTCGATATTCCGTCTCCCCATGTCTTGAGTTTTGGTTTCGTGATCCTCACTCCATAACGGATAGGAACCTCGATAAACCTTCCCCTCTTCATGGCCTCTATCTTTATTTCCTGCGAAAAAGACATGCCGTCGCTAAGATGTCCCATTTTCCTGTATATGTCTGACCTGAATATCCACATCCCGCTCTGGGAATCCTTCATCGAGTGCTTGAAGAACAACCGGATAGTTATGTTCAGGACGCTGTTGCCTACAAAGTGAAGGGTGGTGTAATTCTCGTTGTTCCGGAGGGACATCCTGTCGCATGAGATAAAATCCACATCATCTTTTACCAGCAGGTCAATGAGCGTTGTTACTATGTCGGTTGGGTATGTCCCATCCCCATCCATGCACACTATTATATCGCCGCTGGCCTGAGTCAGGCCTGTCTTGTAAGCCAGTCCATATCCGCGAAGTGGCTGGTCAATGACTCTGGCACCCTGAGACGAGGCTATCTGCTTTGTCCTGTCCCTTGAATTTGTGTCGACGACCAGAATTTCAATGTCCTCAAGAGTCTTCAAGCCTTCTATAACACTTCCAATGGTCTTCTCCTCGTTCATCGTTGGGATGACTGCACTGATCTTAGGCATGTTTCGCGAACCTAATCATCATCACCGTATAATACGTTTCTGACAACATCCCGCAACTGGATTACCTTTAGAAACTGAAGGTTCCGTCCTGCAGAGCGGCAACAAATAGAACTTCCTTGAGAATATTCTCCCCCGCAGCACTTTCCAAAGTAGTTAATTTGGAAGCACGCCATACCATTTTGAGTGTCATGTTCCGGAATTGAGTTGGTACATCCAGGCTGGATTATCCAACCCTGGCGACCTCGCTTGTCCCCTTATTCTTCCTTATCTCGTACATGGCATCAGCTACTGCATAAAGTTCCCTGTGATGCGTTATGAGAACCAGCTGCGGAACTATACCCTCATCTCTCAGGGAGTACTGTATTATGTCCCTGAGGTTCGCCCTCCTGTCCTCATCGAGGAAGGTGGTAGGTTCATCCATTATTATGGTGCTTATCCTGTTCCCTAGATAGCTTGAAATTGCAAGCCTCACTGCAATGGCAAGCGCCGTCCTCTCGCCACCGCTCAGCGAGTCTATGCTCTCCATGGTTCCATTCTGCGAAACCTGTATGTCCAGATCCTCGTCAACAGTCACGTCATCTATATTCAGGTTGAAGGAAGCTATGAGAGAAACGGTCTTATCAGAGATATATGTGGAGAATCTCTTCCTTATGATCTTCTGTACCCCGTCCCTGTCGAACGCCTTCCTGATATCCTCCAGTTTTAGCATTGCATTTCTGTACTTTTCGTACATAACCCTTGATTTCTCAAGTTTCTCTCTTTCGGAAACAAGCTGGGATATAGCCTTTCTGATCTGTTCTTCCCTTCCCTTCAATCCGGATATCTCCATCTGCATTTCCAGCAATTCGCTCCGAAGTTTCTGGTATGATTCCTCTGCCTTCCTGTAGCTGACCTCTGAACCTGACTCGAGATCTATCTCCCTTGCCAGTTCGGAAAGAACCTTTTCCATCTCCGTTACCCTTTGGGATATCTCGTTCTCGGTCACCTTCAGTGAATCCAGCTGAGACATTTTTCTTGAAATGCTGTCATATTCTTTCCTGATTTTTTCAAGCGAAGAGACACTGTCAATACCAGGCACAAATCCAATTTCCCTCTCGATTTCAGCCAGTCTCTCCTCAATGCTGGAAATCTCTCCAAGTAGGCTTGTTCTCTGTGCCCTGAGTTCCTCTATGTTCATGGAATCTCTCGTAGCCAGCGTGATGGAATATTCACGATGGTTCCTGCCCTTCGCATCCATGGCACTCCTGACATCTAAGAGCTGTTTTTCCACATTTTTTATTCTCTCGTATTCCGTAGAATATTTTCCAAGGGTGGTTTCGGCTTCCGCATATTCCCTCCTGGAAGCTTCAAGGTCAGAAACTGCAGCGAGGGCATTCCTGAGTTCTCCAGACTGGATTCTGTCAATTTTCTGCGTAATCTCTGATATGAGGCTGGTAAACTCTGCCTTTTTTTCTGATGCAAGGGATATCTCTTTCAGTGCCTCTGTCTCCCTCTTCCTGTACTCGTCAAGCATGGATGAAGTATGATCCGGTGTAAGCTC
>JAJYUG010000001.1:0-112194 GCA_021792655.1 Thermoplasmata archaeon
CCGGGTCAATTATGAAAACACCCCTTACTGTTGTGCCGGTTTTCTCGTCTATCATGTTGTAGGCCCTTGCTACCTCCTTGTCCAGGTCAGCTATGAGTGGAAAGGGTACCTCAATGCCATAATGCTCTTTTATGTCCCTGAGCCACGCTATATGGCTATAAATGCTGTCAACGCTCAGTCCCAGAAGCTCGACTCCCAGTTTCTTGAAGTCCTCATATCTCTCGGAAAATCCCATGAATTCCGTTGTGCAAACTGGCGTGAAATCCGCTGGATGGGAGAAGAGGAGAACCCACTTCCCCTTGTAATCCGACAGGCTCACTGGCCCCTTAGTTGTATTTGCCGTAAAATCTGGTGCTTTCTGTCCTAAATATACTGCCATAATATCACCAACTAAGTAATACCAATTTCGATTATAACCTTACCTAAGGTGCAAACCTTGCACCGAAGCAAATATATTAATAATACACGGCAAGAAGGCGATCAGTTCCACTCACGCAAAGCCCTGTGTGATCCTAGTCACTCAACGGTCTTTGAGTCAGATGATTGTATGGGCAAATCATCCGCATACTTACTAAAAATATCGGCGTAGATATATTAAGCCGATGTTCGGCGGAATAAAAATGTTTATATTGAAGAACATATTTATCTGACAGGTTGAGGTGAACAAAGTACATGTTATCAGGTCAAATGCCAATATTTGTTCTTAAGGAAGGAACTTCCAGAGAACAGGGAAAGAATGCTCAGAAGACAAACATTGAGGCCGCCAAGGCAATCGCTGACGCTATTCGAACCACTCTAGGTCCTAAGGGAATGGACAAGATGCTGGTCGATTCCATCGGTGACATTGTTATTTCAAACGACGGAGCCACTATACTGAAGGAGATGGACGTCGATCATCCCACAGCAAAGATGATTGTCGAGGTTGCCAAGTCACAGGACACAGCCGTCGGTGACGGGACTACAACAGCGGTTGTGCTTGCAGGTGAACTGCTCAAACAGGCAGAAGTACTCCTGGAGCAGGGCGTGCATTCAACTGTTATCACCAACGGATACAGGATGGCCGTAAACGAGGCAAAGAAATACCTTGGTGAACTCGCAATAAGCGCAGATGACGACAAGACCCTCAGGCAGATTGCCATTACCGCGCTTTCCGGCAAAAACACTGGAACTTCAAGTGACTTCTACGCTGATCTCGTTGTAAAAGCTGTGAACGCTGTTGCGACGGAGAGAAACGGCAAGGTATCAGTGGACACCGCAAACATAAAGGTCGACAAGAAGAACGGCGGAAGCGTTACTGACACACAGTTCATAAACGGTCTGGTCATAGACAAGGAAAAGGTTCATGCAAAGATGCCATCAGTGGTAAAGAACGCAAGAATCGCCCTGGTTGATTCTGCCCTTGAGATAAAGAAAACCGAGATTGAGGCAAAGATACAGATTACAGACCCTTCAAAAATACAGGATTTCATGTCACAGGAGTCTGACACCTTCAAGAACATGGTCGAGAAGGTTAAGAAGAGCAAGGCCAATGTGCTGCTCTGCCAGAAAGGCATTGATGACATAGCCCAGCATTATCTTGCAAAGGAAGGAATATACGCGGTAAGGCGGGTCAAGAAGAGCGACATGGAGAAACTAGCCAAGGCAACTGGTGCGAAAATTGTCACGAACCTTGATGATCTGACAGCAAGTGCGCTTGGATCCGCTGAAATGGTCGAGGAGAAAAAAATCGGCGATGACAGGATGACTTTTGTCACCGGCTGCGCAAACCCAAAAGCAGTCAATATACTGATAAGGGGCGGAACCGACCACGTGGTTTCCGAAATAGAGAGGAGCCTGAACGATGCAATAAGGGTCGTAGGCATTACAAAGGAAGACGGAAAATTCCTGCCTGGAGGAGGAGCCATTGAGGCAGAGCTCGCCATGAAGATCAGGAGCTTTGCTAACAGCGTAGGTGGCAGGGAACAGCTCGCAATAGAGGCATTTGCCAAGTCCATGGAAATCATCCCGAGGACGCTTGCAGAGAATGCAGGAATGGACCCGATCAACACCCTGATACAGCTGAAGGCAGAACATGAGAAGAACCACGCAACCTTTGGCATCGATATAAACGGCAACAAGATAGGCGACATGAAAGCTGCTGGAGTGTACGATCCGCTCAGGGTAAAGAAACACGCAATAGAAAGCGCTGTTGAGGTATCGACCATGATACTGAGAATTGATGACGTAATTGCCAGCAAGAAGAGCAGCGGTTCTGAATCACCCGGTGCAGGCGGTATGGGCGGCATGGGTGGAATGGGCGGTATGGGCGGCGGAATGCCTCCTTACTGATTTTTTCCTCAATACTCCAATTAATTTTTTATTTCTACCATTCAAATTTTTGACTTTTTTCAGTAAACTTATTTAGAATTGTGAGATTTCCCCCACAGGTGAGTTATTGAATCTCTATGAATACATGGGAAAGGAAATTTTCAGGAAATATGGTATTCCCGTTCCCGACGGTTATGTTGTCGAAAGTGCCTCAGGCGTGAAGAAATTTGATAAACCTGTCGTGATTAAATCCCAGATACTTCTGGGAGGCAGGGGAAAGTCTGGCGGAATTAAGTTTGCAAAGAGCCAGGCTGATCTGGACTCAGGTGTGAAAGAACTCCTCGGATCAAAAATCAGAAATCTTACAGTAAGCAAGGTGCTGGTTGAGGAGATGCTGGATATAAAGAAGGAAATCTACGTGAGCATTGCACTTAACAGGGCAGAAAGAGTTCCAATGGTAATTGCCAGTTCATCAGGCGGTGTTGAGATTGAGTCTGTGCCAGAGGACAAGATTTTCAAGACACTGGTCGATCCGCTAATAGGATACTCTGACTATATAGGCAGGGAAGCCACTAACTTCCTTAAACTGGAACCAGCCATAGCTGCGCAGTTCAGGGCGATTCTCTCAAACCTGTACAGGGTGTTCGAGAAAGAAGACTGTGAACTGGTGGAAATAAACCCGCTGGTGATAACAGGTTCCGGCAAGCTTGTTGCTGCTGATGCAAAGGTAGTGATGGATAGTGACTCCATGTTCAGGCACAAGGAAATTAGCATTGTGGACACAGAAAAGACCCCACTTGAGCTTGAAGCTCAGGGGAAAGGATATTCTTTTGTGGAACTTGACGGGAACATAGGCGTAATAGCCAATGGTGCTGGCCTGACAATGGCAACCCTCGATGCGCTTACCCTGCACAAAGGTAAGCCGAGGAATTTCCTGGACCTTGGGGGAACGGACAATGTGGATACCGTGGTTAACGCGTTCGAGCTTGTAATGAAGGCCGACCCGAAGGCCATACTGGTTAACATTTTCGGGGGAGTAACAAAATGCGACACTGTTGCCAACGGAATAGTGGCTGCTAAGGACAGACTGAAGATAAGCAAGCCCATAGTTGTCAGATTGAGCGGTGTCCACGAGGATGAGGGAAGGGCTATACTGAAAAATGACGGGATCGAAGCATTTTCCACCATGTTGCCGGCAATTGAGAGAGTGGCGCAGATTGCAGGGGGTAATTGAAATGTCAGTACTGGTTGATAAAAACACAAGGGTTATAGTGCAGGGAATCACGGGCCACCAGGGTTCATTCCATGCAGGAGAAATGATAAAGTTCGGCACCAAGGTTGTGGCAGGCGTATCGCCCGGCAAGGGAGGGTCAAAGTTCCAGAGCCTTGATGTGTACGATACCGTTGCAGAGGCAATGAAGCTGTCTCCGAATGCAACCATGATCTCAGTTCCGGCACCATACGTCAAGGACGCTGCTTTCGAAGCCATTGACCATGGCATAAAGATTGTTTACATACTGACGGAGCACGTGCCATTCCACGATACAATGGAAATTGTCCATCAGGCAAGGAGAAAGGGAATCACCCTTATCGGCCCAAACGGACCTGGAATTACCTCTCCGTTCCTGTGCAAGATCGGTATAATGCCTAACCAGATATTCAAGGAAGGCGACGTCGCAGTCGCTTCGCGTAGTGGGACGCTGACCTATGAGATAGTTGAAGCCATAACAAGGAATGGATTCGGGGAAAGCACGGTCATAGGGCTTGGTGGAGACCCTGTTGTCGGGCTGACATTCATCGATGTTCTGAAGATGTTCGAGGAGGACGAGAAGACCAAGAAGATTGTCCTAGTGGGAGAAATAGGCGGAAATAACGAGGAACGGGCAGCTGAATACATAAAGAAGCACGTCTCTAAAAAAGTTGTGGCATACATAACCGGAAGAAGTGCACCCCCGGGAAAAAGGATGGGTCACGCTGGCGCCATAATAGAGAAGGGAGTGGGTACCGCCGAATCCAAGATTAAGGCTTTCAATTCAGCCGGCGTCAAGGTAGCTGATTATCCATGGGATATTCCCGGCCTGCTGAGGTGAGGCAATGAAGAGGGACATAATCTCCGTGCTTGACATGAAAGATGACATGTCGGAGATAATAGACCTTGCAATCAGGATGAAAAGGGACCGGTACACGCCACACGAAGAGACCAGAAACCGGGTGCTTGGGATGATATTTGAAAAACCGAGCACCAGAACAAGAATATCACTTGAAACAGCGATGATTCAACTCGGAGGGCATGCAATATACCTGAACCCTAATGACATGCAGATTGGTAGGGGCGAAACAATCGCAGATACCGCTTCCGTCATTTCAAGATTTCTTGACGTGATTTCCTACAGGGCGTTCAAGCACGAAAATATGCTGGAACTAGCTAGATACTCCAGCGTTCCTGTAATAAACGCGCTCGACGACCGTGAGCATCCGACACAGATCCTTGCAGATTTCATGACAGTCCTGGAGAAGAAGGGAAAATACCGGGGACTGAAATTTTCTTATGTCGGGGATGGAAACAACATGGCAAATTCACTAATGCTTGGTGCTGCCCTTCTCGGGATCGACATAAGCATAGGATGCCCCCCAAAGAATACTCCGGACAGAGACCTGACAGAGAAGGCAAGGAAAATAGCAAGGGATAACGGTTCAACTGTTGAAATCATGGAATCGCCTGTTGACGCAGTTTCCGGCGCAGATATTGTCTACACGGACGTTTGGATATCCATGGGCGAGGAGTCGATCAGGGCCGAGAAGGAAAAGCTCTTTGGCAAGTATCAGGTGAATGACGATCTGGTTTCACACGCTGACAAGAACTACATTTTCATGCACTGCTTACCAGCCCACAGGGGTCTGGAGGTAACCGATTCGGTGGCATCGAGCGTGAACAGCGTCATTTTCGACGAGGCTGAAAACAGGATGCACTCCATAAAGGCACTCATATACACTCTTCTCAAATCCTGATTGTCTGGTTTTTTATTGTACACAAATAACCATTTCCCAGTTCATAAATTTTTATTTTCACAACTGATATGTTGGTAAGGTTCAAAGCATTGCGGCAAACAATTATAACTGCAGCGATACCGGATGATCCAGTTCGATCAGGCCGAAATTTCAGGGCCGGGTCCGGGAATTGAACCCGGGTCCGGGGATCCACAGTCCCCAAGGATATCCACTACCCCACCCCGGCCATGTCAAGCAGTGTTGTTAAAGAAACAACGTGTCTATCTACGGGAAAATAAAACAATTAATAGACTTTGTGGAATTCCACGTCGTTCCATAAATTGCTATCACATGTTTTTAACCACAAATAGAATCGCCGGTATGATCTGGAAGTCATGTGTATGGTAGGCGTAAAGTCTTGGCATCCTCAGTTCAAGTTTTTCTTCATAGACTATTTCTGCATTGGGCTTATAGAATGACCTGACGAATTCGGAAGACTTTATGTTGTGCACAGAATATATCCAGTTTGCAATATCCAGTGCTTTTGAAAGGAATGGCTTGTCTGCATGTGGATTAACGGACCCGAAAGGGGGGTTCATGAAGGCGGTATGAAAATGACCCATAACTTCTGTAACATCCTTTGTTTCAAACGTGATGTTCATACCTGCAGCATTTTCCCTGGCTATATCGACCTGTGTTCCGTCAAGATCGATTCCGTTAACCGGATCCGCACCCATCAAATACGCGGCAATGGCAAATATACCATTACCTGTGCCCAGATCGATTACGCTCCTCTTAGTAACGTTGTTGTCCATTGCTGCCTTGAATACAATCCAAGCAGCATTCGACGGGTCCGTGGGATATTGTTCATATAATGAGTTGAGGCCATTTCCGACCCTTAATTTGCTGAGCCTTATTTCTAGCTGTTTCTTTGAGTACACGCTAATCCTAAGACATTGTTCCTACTACCAGATCAACGATGTCAAGAGCCATCTTGATCGATTCTTCCTTGCCTATTCCTCTTCTGTTAAGTATCTTTTCTATCTTCCTGGCAGCCCTCTGTTTTTTCCACGTTCCCTTTTCATGGGCAGCAAGAACGATGTATTCAGCAATCTCACGGTCAACGCTGATGCCAAACCTTTCCCTTATCTTAATCTGCCAGACCGGTACAAGAACAGGCGGAAGGTCCTTCAGGACACTCTCTCTGTTTTCCCTTATTATCTCATTGAGATTCTTTGTGCCCTTTCTGGTTTCTGCCATACCTGTTTGCATCTTTATCTTCAAGATAAATCTTTTCATTCAGGATCTTGCAAAAAACTCTATGAAATGAAACAGATTGATTCGTAGGGTAAAGTGACCCTTGCAAAGTGCGGGAATATGTTGAACTGACAGGTGGTTTAGCCTGCTCCTGGCCATCCGGGAATTTCTGCGACACCTAAAGCCTTCCACAGAGTACTTCCGTACCCCTGCTGTTGCAGTAAGTAGCTGGATCGTGCCTTGTCTAGCTGGAATGCGAGGCCAGGATTAGCTGGCTTATATTACCATAGGGCCAAGGGAAGTAATTAGCGAATGTCGGTATATGTGTAAACGTAATTTATAAACACTTAAGTACTATTAGGCAATTTTAAAACATGGAGCCATTTTATTTCAAGAGTTATGACAGGATTGTCGGCAAGGCGGAAACCTACGCGGAGTTACTAAGTGAGATGAAGAGGCTAGAAAACACAGATCCTTACTGCGTGGAGTATCATGTTAGGGAGGGGCATATTTCAACATGGCTCAAAGTATCCGGAAGGCCCGATCTTGCGGTGAAAATTGAGGGTGCTAAAGATCCAAAGGTTGTGATTAATATACTGGATGAAGAGATAGGTAAACAAGGGCATGGTCCGCAGCACAGAAAGGGATCCGGCGGGCAGCATTCAACTAAAAGAGGTCCCGGAAACCGCAGGGAAATGCATTAAGGTCAAACAAAAATTGTCTCACTCCCCAAGCGTTACCTGAAAATCATGCCCTTCCCAAGTGCCCGTATCACTCCATTTGAAAGTGAAAGTAATGGTTCCTCCCGACTTCATGGCTTTTGTGTCCAGGTCCAGGTGATACACTCCCAATCCGGTGTCTATGGTTTCATCGTCCTTGAAAGAAGCCCAGTTGTCAGAGGACCAGTGAATCACGGCAAGTTTCTGGACTTCTATTCTCAGGATGCTTCCCCACGGTAATTCCCGGCATTTATTGTTAAACTTCCAGATGAAAATTCTGGAAGTAGTTGAAATCTTCTGGTATCTCAAAACAGGCTGTGGAGGCATGTCGAATATCTTGCCATCATTCAGGGACCTAAGGAGCTTCAGGTACTCTGCATGGGCCCACACAAGCGGCATCGCAGAACCTGATGGTTTGCCGTTGTACAATCCCATTTTTGGAATGTCGTCCGAATCCCAGACCTGTTCTGGTATCATCATCCCGTCACTGGTCTGATTCTCAATAACCCTTCTCAAAAATTCTGCAGCCTCGAGATTACCTCTGGCTATCTCATAGTGTGCTCTCTCCCCGGCGAGCAATGGCCATCCTCTTCCTATGCCAGTTCCGTTAAATGGCTTCCCATCTCTATGCTCGCCATAGCCATCTCCATTATACCTGTGCCAGACGACTCCAGTCTTAACATCCGTCCTGAGCATTGCATCAATGATCCTTACGGTGTCTGTAATCCTTTTATCAGCAGCAGACCTGAGTCCGAAACGCACCAGAGCCAGAGCATCAGGGCTGATTATGTGCGTTGCCTTTCCATACGACTGTCCGGGAGGCCTGTTCTTTATTGGGACGAAACCTGTTGCGGGAGAGGAGCTTTCCGCCTCATCCGGTGGTGCTATCCTTATATAATATCCGTCAATGCCAAATTTTCTGGCAGTGTCGTTATCCCCGACATATGTCCACCTCTCGATCATAGAATTCCACGAATCCGCTGTCTCCTGAAGGTATTCGGCCATGTTTTTTTCACCATTCTCGGTAGCGAAATCCGCTGCAGCCAGAAGGGCAGCGATCTCCACTGCCAGAGTAAAGGGTGAATATCCACCGTCCTCTTCCCACCTGTCCTGGCTAGTTACGGGTCCATTTTTCAATATGAACTCCGATGCCAGCCTTATCATGGGCCATGGATTGGTTTCCCCCAATTGCCCTGCTCTCCTGAGCAGGTCGGCAAGGAGTATGGGAAACGCTGTCTCGTCTATCTGGATTCCTGACCAGTAAGGTTTGCCGTCGAGCCACATATTCTGTGGCCAGTGGCCGTCCGCCTCCTGGGTTGATATAAGGTAGAAAAGTATCCTTCTTGCACTTTCATGCTCTCCGCAGGCAATGAAACCACCAGCAGTCTCTACGAGATCACGGGGCCATACAAGATGATAACCTCCGAGGTCCTCATCACCCTTGGAGGCACCCCACGGGATGGAGAGGCTGGCGATGGTGCATCCCCGTATCTCCTTTGATTCATGGACTCGAAGGACTGATGTGCTTGATCTGAATAAATCCCTTGCGCCATCTTTGCTTTCGGAAAGGTCAGGGATGCTCTTCTGGTAAAGTGTCCACTCATCGACATACATTCCCTGTAATCTGTCAAAATTCTTAAGTATAGACGACCTGGCCGAAAGAGCTGCCTGTTCTGGTGTTGATCCAAACCCTAGCGCCAGAACGAATGTTCCACCCTCTGCTGGAACATTAATCCCAGCAGTCATTGCCACGTTTCCATCTGTAGCCCTGTTATAGTGAAGCTCCATCTTTCCGTTCTTGCTGATATCCTGCCACCCGTCACTGAATCCGACGTAGCCACAGCTTCTCTCGGAAAATCCCGTGGAGCTGCAGAGTGCCATTGTGATGTTGTCCTTCCGGGCGAGTATCATCTGAGTACCCTTGTATTCACCAATCCAGGCATCATTTCCGTACCCGGAGTTGTTTATATGTGGCGAAAGAAGAACATAAAGCTTGAGCCCAGAAGCCACGGGAAGGAAAGTAACCCGTTGGATGAGGGCATCTTCTTCAGGATTAGTCAATATTTCTTTCCTGATCTTATATTTTCCATCGATCTGCGTATTCTCGATCAGGTATTCCGGTACACCAGGTTTTATGCATCTTGAGTCGGTCTTTGCATTGCGCTTTTCCTCAGAGAAAAATCCCTTTCCGTCTGCGACAAGGAACTCCATGTCCCTGACATTGGCCAGATCTAGCCTTGGATAATATATCTCGTTCAGGATACCGTGTGATATTGTGAACCATACACGCGAATTTCTCGATATGGAAGTTCCAACTCCAGTTTTTGCGCTGGACGTCCATTTTGGTGAAATTCCTGGAGAACCGTGTGCGTTCTCGCCGTTATTAAGACCATAATACACTGGTGAATCCATGGGCAATAAGCTATGCATGAGTTATAAAGATATCAGAAGCAGTAAATTCGAAACCGCGATCGGGGATACTCTTCTGTAAGAGTAAAAAAATTGTCAGCAAAAAGCGTTAAATTAATGGAATCAGATTGATCAGGCAGAAACAATCCTGACGACGTTGCTTCCTCTGATAACAACCGTCCCTAGCTTTCTTGTCATCTGTTCCGCGTTTTCCTGTGCATCCGAAAGTACCATGTTCATGTATTCATCATACCCAGTAAGCATACCCTCAAGCACCCTGTTGTCCTTGAGCAGCAACGCCACCTTCTTGTTCAGGCTCTCCTCAAGCATCTTCATTGGCATTATCATATCTTTTTCGCCTCAATTATACTCGTCATCGTCAAGTGCGCCGTCGCGGCTCATAACAACCTGTATCAATCCCTTGAGAACTTCCTTTACATCCTCAAGTTCTTTCCGCATGCTTACAACTTCCTTTGACAGTTTTTCAACATTCATCTTTCCGAGATTACTTTCCTTCATTGACGTCACCAAATACCATCACCGCTCCATAATCATCTGCTATCTTCCTGGTCTCTGTTCTCTCGCAATTATCGCAATACAGTCCCCCATCCTTGAGTATCATTGGGTTCCTGCACCTGTGGCACAGCGTCTTAAGCACCCCGTAGTGCTTTCCGAACATTGAGACCTCCAGAGACCTGCCCGTTCTTGAGATTTTTCCTCTCACAAGGTCACCTATGGCTAGTCCAGACATCTGATCATCCCCCCTTCCATTAGGTCTGGGGAGCCTCAACATTGCTTCCTTGTTGAAAGGAACAAGTCCCTTGTCAGTCTGATAAATTGCGGATATGTTGAGAACTGCATTTCCCCGGTCTATCTTTGTGACCTGTCCATATACGACGTCTCCAACCTTGGCACTTATCTTTTTCTTGGAATTTATTACAGATACGGTCAGATTTGCCTCGTCGAAGTATACTATTCCATAAACGGCAGACAGTATGTCACCTCCGCTCTCGGTGGTATTTTTCCCAGCAAGATACTCTTCAGTAGTCGCTATCTTGTCTCCAGGAATAACGTATTTCTCCTGTACCTCATTATCTTGCTTAGTGTTCATCCTGACCTCTTCAGTTTATTTCTGGCTTATTTTACAAAGATATTTAACAATTGGCATAACACCTATGATCAGGATATTTAATTAATTTTCCAATCCACATACTGCATGATTTCGCTCTGGATCCAGATGTATGGGAAACATTATTTTGCATCATCCCATCCACTATGGTGCTCGAGGACCACTTCATTTTCGGTTTTGCCAGATCAGGTGTTTATAATAAAAGCTATTCGTACCCATCGGTGCTGGATTCAACCGACAGATCAGTAATAGGAAGAGAAAACTCCGGGATTACTGTGATGGGCAACTCTTTCGGCAAGCCGTTCTCCTATCCCGATTTTATGAACAGAAACACCAAGGGATTGCTATCTGGAGACATTGAAATTATTCCAAACGGCTCGGAACTTATTCAGCGTCCAGCAAGATTTCTGAAAGTTATAGAGGAAGAGCTCTGGAAAACCGGTTTCAGCAGGCTGATCTATGTTCAGGGGATATCCGACCCATACATTCTCCCAGCCCTTATTTACTCAGGTGTGTCCTTCATCGATGACAGCTTTGCCAGGATGGAAAGCGAAGGAAGAATAAAGTATACTATCTTTGGCAGGAAGAAGGTTGACTATGATCCACTTGAGGAGAATCTGGAATTTCTCAGGTCAGTCGCAGAACAGTGCGCAGATGCGATCAAATCAGGGACGCTCAGGGATATAGTGGAGAAATTCCAGGTATCAAGCAAGGCAATCGAACTCCTGCGGATCATGGATTTCAAATATTTCAATGAGTTTGAGAAAGTTTTTCCATCAAGGACTGACAGGATCAGGGCAAACTCCATAGAATCACTTATGAGGCCTGATCTGGTCAGGTACCGTGACCAGCTTGTCAGGGATTTCGTTCCACCTTCTGGAAAAATAGCTTTACTGATACCATGCTCCGCAAGGAAGCCCTATTCTGAGAGCAGGAGTCACATGAAACTGCTCACGCACATCGGAGAATTCAGGAAATTCCTTCACGAAATCATCGTGACCTCACCGGTAGGTCTAGTGCCCAGGGAACTCGAGGAAGGTTATCCAGCCAGGTACTATGATATTCCTGTTATCGGTCACTGGTATGAGGACGAGAAAGCTATGATGGCCGGATTAATTTCAAGCTACTTTGGAAAGAACAGTTATCCCGGGACAATCGCGTTTGTTCCGGAAGATCTGGAATTCATAGAGCCTTCCTTACCTGATGGTACTGAGTTCATACGTGGAGAAATATCCAGTTCAGGCGATCTTGAGATCCTGAGGGAAAAGATTGGTTCGATGGTTGCGTCGCTGAAGGAAAAAGGTATGCTCATCCCCGGAACGAGAATGAAGGCTATTACTTCAATAGCTTCATTTCAGTTTGGACCCTGGATTGTGCCGAAAATGGAGAACCTGAAGAGGGTCGTAAATTATGACTTTGATCTTCTGACAGAGAATGGAAAGGTAATGCTGGTCTACAACCCGTCTAACGGGAAATTAACGTTGAACAGGAATGCAGCCCAATGGTTTGTTGCAGAGGGGAAGAGGATTGTGGAGATCGACGATTTCAAGCCTACTGCCAATATTTATGCAATGGGCGTGCTTAATGCCACTTCGGATATTCGCCAGGAGGATGAGGTCGTTATTGTTCACAGGGGAGAGATCAGAGGGGTCGGCATAGCAAAGATGCCATATGAGGCAATGATAAACCTCAAGAAAGGCATAGCCGTGAAGGTCAGGAACTGAACCTGATACTTTCATGCATACATAAAAATTTACCTGCAAAGGTATTTATATGTGGTTCTTTTAGTAAGGCATTATGAACGCAAAGGCAATTGCCCTTATGATAGTAGGCATAGTCCTTGTGTCATTCGTATTCTCATACTTTCATGTTGGCTACCCGACGGGTATACCGGACATCAAGCAGGATGTACAGGTGTTCCAGATCCAGGGGTACAATGGAATAGGCCTCGGTAATGGCAAAACCACCATAAGCCCCCAGGGGAAGGCAGATGTGGTCATACAGGGTTACATAAAGAACGCATCCAGCAATAGTCCACTGGGTAATTCCCAGCTCTTTGCGTTCCTCTCACTGGCAGATACCAGCACTGTTACGTCCGGTTCAGGTTTCTATAAGATAACTGTGCTCTACAGCGGGACATACACCCTGGCGTTCAAGGTGTACAGTTACAAAACCCAGTACGTCTCCTTGAGCGTATTCGGCAACACGGTATGGAACAATATGTCATTCACCCCTGCGCACAGGTTCCCAATAGAAGGTAAGACGGTAGGGTTCAATTCTGTATCGACGATGGAACCGGACATCTCTATGAACCTTCAGGGATTCTTTGGGCAGAATGATTTTCTTATAACCCAGTCCAACTCCCATGGTTATTTCAATATATCCGCATATAACGATTCCTATTATATTTCCATAACTACACCGCAATATGGCAGGACAACTGTTCCCTCCTATCTGAACGTATCCGGTCCACAGAAGAATCTTGCTGTGATACAGGTGTTGCCTCTCAAGTATTACTCAGTAAGTGGCTATATCCTTAACAACCTGACTAAGCCCGTCCCTGGAGCTACTGTCATGTCCCTGCAATCAAATAGATCGACGACTTCGAACGGAACGGGTTATTATAACTTGACAGTTCAGTATGGCAACGTTGAAGTTTCTGCATACATGGTGGGATTCGTTGGCCACAAGAATCCTACCTTCGTATCGAAAAATATCACCGACTTTAACATAACGCTGATAAATGTCAACCCATTCTCAGGTCAGAATACAAATGGAGCGACTTCCGGTACAGGTGTTTCAGGAATTCCGCCATCGGCCGCAGGAAACATATCAAAGGCTCTTCAGGGGAACACTTCCAGCATCAACTATGCAAAGGGACCGTCGAATACGTCATACTCATTATCTGGAAATGTAACTGATAACACAACCGGCCAGAAGGTGGCTTCCACCTACCTCAAATTCTATCTCAACGTGAATGGAACAATATTCTACGAAAACGTGACGACAAATGGTACGGGGTATTATCACCTTGTTCTGCAATACCCCGGCAGTTATACTTTTGTAGTGTATTCTCCATTTTATGATGATTACCAGTTTTCATACAAGGTGACGGGAAACCAGTACTGGAACTTCAAACTGACACCTTATGCCAATCATGTTTATACGGTGACCGGCTATGTGAAGAATAAACTGGGCACATCACTGAGTGGCATTACAGTTTCAGCAAATTATGTCTACCCGCCCAAGTTCAGCAACGTTTCTACGGAATATAACACAACAGATGCTTCAGGCGGCTATTCACTTAGGGTGTTTGAGGCAAATTACACCTTCTCTGCATCCGGACTGGGATATTCAACAAATTATACGACTTTGATAAATGTAGACAAAAACTTGAGGGATGTCAATATAACTCTCCCATACATCAACCCATTCGGTTCAGCCAGTGGCAGTGGCACCTCAGGAGTGGTCGAGCCACAATTATCCAATCTCTCGTCATTCCTCAGCGGTAAGGGAAACGGTTCTACTGTCTTTTATAATGAAACTGGCGGTCCAGGAAAATACAATATCACAGGCATAGTAACTAACTCCAATAATTCTCTTCCGGTTTTCAATACGCAGCTTGAATTCTTCGCCAATGTTAGTGGGACCACCTATTATGCAACCGTTACGACCGGATCTTTAGGGCAGTATGTACTTAATCTAAGCTATAAGGGAAATTACACACTGGCGGTGTATTCGCAGGACTATTATCTTTTCATACACAATTTCAACGTTACGGGGAACCTTACTGCCAGTTTTGACATGACTCCATTGCCGAAATATGTGGTTTCCATCAGCGGTACGATCTTGAATGCAGAGAGCCCTGTAAACACGTCAAAAATTAGTGTGGGCATCGATGGTCATTACTTTGTAGCGAAACAGAACACCACCAATCCTACCGGTAATTATTCCATATACCTTATCAACGATTCAGTTCAGGACTATTCGCTTCATGTTACTGCCCCCGGCTATTATAATCTGAGCACGAACAGGTTTTTAGTGACCAGCAATAAATCTGGACGAGACTACAACATGACTCCACTTGCCAGCATAGGCAACGGGGTCAGTATATTGAACTTATCAAGCTCTCCGGAAACAGGGTCACCTTCACTTTCACGCTCTGCCTTGCAGAACGACCTGGGTAGTAAGAGTGACAACAGATCCTTTGCAATTGCAAACAACACAACCGATCAGGTTACACTTAATTTAAGCCTTGCGAATTTTACTTCAACAAAGCCTCTTAATGATGTCCAGTTCATAGGTTATATCAAGATTGACGGCGCTATATACCGGTTCGTAAATCATACGAATTCCACTGGATACTATGACCTGAAACTGAATCTCACAGGGACTATGGCGATGCTCGTCTCTACACTTGAATACAAGAATTCCAGCGAACAGTTTCCATTCAGTAGCACGGTCAACCATGCTAGCTTCAATTTAAGCACAGCAGCAAGGTACCAAGACACGATCCATTTGAACAGCACGTATAATAGCACTTGGCAGATCCCAAATAACCTGTCTGTGGTAAACTCGCTGTTGACAATAAATAACATTTCATCAGGAGCATTAACAAATGGCACAAGCTACTCTTATTACCTGCAAAATGGAACTTACAACTTCTCATTCGATAATGTTAGTTATGTTCCCGCATCGTTTTACAGTAACATAAGCGGAAGTAATTCAGCAAAGTACTACACGCTCACCAATTATATAATTGAAATTAAAAACAATTCACAACTGGCCTGGACTTTCGCGATAACTCCGAAACCACCTTTTACAGAGCAAAGCCATGCAATCTCAAAAATCACATGGATAAACCTGACTGTCGCGAATTACGTTTTTACAGCGTTAGTTAATAATTCTGCCTACGCATCAAAGGAGTTTCAGCTAAATTCAAGTTCCCCTGAAGAGTTCATGGAGTTCAACGCAACTGCAAACAGCGCAAACTTTACTTTCACTAACAATCAAGCCGGTACTATCCTGTATACTAACGTTACCATTCCGTCAAGCAGCAACGGAAACATATCGATTTATAAGTTTGGAGTGAGCAGGACATGGACATCCAGTCTGCTGAATATCAGCATTAATGGCCAGCCCTGGCAGAATATATCTACTGTTGTTTCAGGATATACAAACTTCTCACTCTCTCCTTATTACAAATACGATCCTGGAACTACAATACAAATTGTTGTGAGGAGCGGGACAGAACATTATAACAACAACGGAGATAATGCCATAGCATACTATTATGACACTTCACTATACGGAAATGGTGTGAGGCCTCAATGATAAATCTTTCGACCAGTGATATGAATGAATTGTGTAAGAGTTGTGAGGAAAAATGACAGGTTTAGCGGGCATGTTGTCATCGGGGATTTCAACGCTTGAATCAAACATCACGGGGTCTCCACAATTCCTCTTCAGATTCATAATTCCGATATTCCTTGTGTTTGTAGTTTCATTCTCATATTCCAGACTTTCAAAGAGGGCATTCATCGATGCCCCTCCAACGCTGGCGCAGATGAAGGAACCATTCGATCTTCCGACCGATCGGTTCAACAGGGAGGTGAATATTATTCAGAGCAACAACTATGAAAAATACCTGGCAGACATGGGAAATGATTTTGAAGCACTGATGCGGAATTCAATGGATTTCAAGAGACTGATGAAAGCATACAGGAGATACGATGCCATGAGCAAGTCTACCTACAAAAAAAGGAAAAAAAGGGGAGAGGAACTTAAACTCGAGACATTCAGGAAAATACTCGATCTATACGCAAGCGTCAGGAAAATGAAGATGGAACATTTCGAACTTGCAAGCGTGAAGGAAGGAGCTAACACAAAATGACAGAAATAAACAGCAGTGACTTGATGGAACTCAGGAATACAGTGAAACAGATTCAGTTAGACATGGGTAAGGTGGTCGTGGGATCGGAACGCATAGTGCGTTTCATGTTCATCGCTCTGATGAGCGGAAACCACATCCTTCTGGAGGGTGTGCCCGGCCTGGCAAAGACCATGCTGGCTAGCCAGTTTGCAAAGGAGATAGGCATCAAATTCAACAGGATCCAGTTCACCCCGGATATGCTTCCGTCTGATATTACGGGAAGCATAGTCTTCAACCTGGAATCCAGGAAAATGGAATTCAGGCAGGGCCCGATATTCTCCAACCTTATTCTTGCGGATGAAATAAACAGGACTCCTGCCAAGGTGCAGTCTGCACTGCTGGAGGCAATGGAGGAGCACCGTGTTTCTGTTGGCGGTGAAGATCACATCCTGCCAGAACCATACCTGGTCATTGCGACGCAAAACCCCGTAGAGCAGGAGGGGACTTTCCCCCTTGCAGAGGCTCTCATGGACAGGTTTCTTTTCCGGTACAACCTCACCTACCCCAGCCGTGAGGAGGAGATAAACATCCTCAACTCCATCACGAACAGGGCACAGATAAAGGAGAATCTGATGAACGCAGACCAGATCCTGAAGCTGAGATCGGCCGTTGACAATGTGTTCATCTCACAGGATGTGAAGATATACATCGTGGACCTGATAAGAAGGACCAGGGAAAGCGATATGGTATACCTTGGCGCAAGCCCGAGAACCACTGCAAAATACCTGAAGGCAGTAAGGGCCAATGCACTTATCAACGGCAGGAATTATGTGATTCCTGAAGACATTGTTTCCATATCCCGGGAGCTGCTGAATCACAGGATTATCCTCAAGCCGGAGGCTATGATAGACGGATCATCAGATCCGGTAGGGACAGTGAACAGCATAATAGACAGGATTGTGGGTGAAGTAGAGATACCAACATGATCAGGAAAACTGGATATATAGTGCTTGGAATCATTGCCGGCGGCTTGCTGGAGTCGCTCTTCATCGGCTACGATTATTATATCGTGGCACTGATGATCCTTTTTTTCGTGGCAGCCAGCGACATCATATCTTTCAACACCGGCCTCTCCAGGAGCATAAGGAATGTTGAGGTCAGGAGGGAGATCGAGTCCAATTCCGCCAGGAAATTCCAGATGCGGCCAATAAGGATATTTTTCACTAATAGGACCAGGAAAACCGTTTACTTCCATTACTATGACACGCTGTCCGATGTTTTCAATACAGAGGGTGATTTCCAGGGATACATTATCCTCAAGCCGGGGGAACAGACAAAGAGGGAGTATTCCATAGCATCAATTGCCATTGGAAAATACAAGGTAGGCCCGGTTATAATCTACGCTGAGGATCCAATGAAGCTATGCATATCCTCATACACTGCACCTGTGATTGACGAAATGATAGTGTCTCCGGCACTCTCTGATATATACACCCAGAGAAGTGAAAGGCTGAGCAACATGAAATTCACTTACGGCATTCACTATTCCCAGAAAATAGGACAGGGGTACAACTTTTACGGGATACGTCCATACAACGAATCCGACGACACCAAGTACATTGCATGGAGCAGATACGGTATACTCAATGGTGAAGACATATACATAAAGCAGATGGAAGAGGAACGCCAGATTGACGTTTTTTTCGTCGTTGATTACGGTATAGGCATGAACCAGGGCACCAGACAGAAAAGGATGTATGATTTTGTCATAGCAACGGTGATGAACGCTTCATACAGCATAGTGAAGAACCACGATGGAGTCGGCTATATCATCAACTCCTCAAAGTACGATTACTTCATACCGGCAAAAAAATCGCAGGAGCCAATAAGGAAATTCGAACAGACCATATCAGAGATCAGGCCAAATGGTGACTTTTCAATTTTCCAGACTTTCAGCAGAATAAAGAGGGATGTAAAGAAGAACGCCCTCGTGTTCGTGATTACTCCATTCTCATACCCGGAGAGCTTCAGAAAGGGGACAAGGAAGGAATTTGAGACCAACAAGAAGGTTTCGCTTTTCATACTTGATCCATATGACTTCATGGAGAAGAGGAAAGATGACGTCTACAGTGCGCTAATGAAAAATTCAGGGCTAAAGCATTATCGCTATCTGACGGCTCTGTCAAAATTTTTCAATTCCATAGGGATCAAGTCATCAGTATCAAGAGAAAAAGACCTTCTTTACCGGATAATGGCGGCATATCGTTATGGAAAGCTCACAAATGAGGGGGCGTAGATGGAATCAAGGGCTCTTGGCACCGGACTCAACTTGCTGGCATTTTCTCCGGCTATTCTCATATATGTCTACACTTTTCCTTATTTTTACGCTAACATAAATCTTGCAGTTCTCGTGTTAATCGCAGTCCTCCCAGTCGTAAAGCTGCTGGTGCCGAAACGTTACAGCTCAAGTGTTTATCCGGTGGCACTCATAATAGCCATGCTTCTTGTCATAGCCACTCTGTTCTACCTCATAAATCCCTCAAGGTACTATTACCTGGAGATTTTCTCGATTCCCCTGGCCCTTTCCACGTTCTTCGCAATAGATTTTGCCTTTGCATTTATATTCATTTTCGAGGGTCTGCTCTCCAAGCGTTCCAGCAGGATGATTGGCTATCTTTTCCTCTCGCTGGGCACAATGCTCTACGAGCTTTCCATAATAGCAGCAATGCATGAGTTCAGCCTCACTTTCATGAATGCACTCTCGCTTGTATTTTCCCTTGAGATACTTTCCTACTACGAACTGTTTGTTTACGGATACCAGAAATTCCTTCCTATGGCTAATTTCCAGATACAGATCAACCAGGAACTTCTAGTGCTTTTCATAATCTCGACCATCGCCATAGTTTTCTCTATATACCTCAGGGAAAATGGACACCAGAGAGAAAGACTGGGTGACCTTGCTTACTCCCTGTTCGCGGGATCCATTATGGGAACGCTTCTTTTTGCCGTGTATGACTATTTCAGTTACACCCAATACCAGTTGTCAATCATTGGCTTCGGAGTGCTTGCAACATTCGTTGCAATTTCACGAACTTCACGAAAGGAGAAGAACAGGAAACCTAAGATAAAATGATATTGGGAAACGAAATATTGTAACATGGGAACAATCCTGATCAAAAATGCACTGATAGTCTCCCAGAACAATGAAAGAGACATTTTCAAGGGAGATATTTTTATTGAGGGCAATAAAATCGTGAAGATCGGTAAATGCACAGAAGATGCCGATAGGGTCATTGACGCCTCACGAATGGTAGCTCTCCCCGGATTTGTGAACACACATGCACACGTTGCAATGTCGCACCTTAAGGGCAAGCTTGATGACATGCCTCTGGATACGTTCCTGGAGAAGACCTTCGAACTGGACGGCAAGAGGACAGAGAAAGGAATATACAATTCTTCCAGGCTTGGAATAGATGAAATGATCTCGGGCGGGATAACATCATTTGCCGACCTGTACTATTCCGAGGATATCATAGCCCGTGCAGTAAAGGATTCAGGCATCCGCGGGTTTCTTTCCTGGAACACGCTGGACGAGGAATTCACAACGCAGACCGGGAACCCAGTTAAGAATGCTGAGAACTTTATACTGAAGCATAAAGGTGAGAACCTGGTAACTCCATCCATCGGTGTTCAGGGTATTTATGTCAGCGGAGATGAGAATTACATGAAGGCACTTGATGTTGCCAGCAGGCACAACACCATTATCCACAGTCACCTGGCCGAGACAAGGAAGGAGGTTTATGACTTTGTGAGGAAAAGTGGCGGAAAGCGACCCACAGAACATCTAGGTGAAATAGGGTTTCTGAGCCCCAGGCTGCTTGCAGCCCATTCCGTCTGGGTGACGCTCAGTGAAATAAGGACAATGGCAAAGAATGGCGTTAAAGTTTCATGGAATTCTGTGAGCAACGGCAAGCTTGGAGTGGGGGGGATAGCCCCCGTCCCCGAAATGATCGAAAACGGAATGGTTGTTTCATTGGGCACGGACAGCAGCGGGAGCAACAACGCGCTTAACATGTTTGAAGCAATGAAATTTTCCTCTCTCTGGATCAAGAATGACCGGTGGAATCCGGCAATTATAAATTCAAGGTCAATTCTGGACATGGCTACCGTGAATGGGGCCGGATCGCTCGGTACAGATCGGATCGGCATGCTGGAACCAGGAAAACTCGCAGATATAGTGCTTGTAGATACCTCTCAGGCAAACATGACCCCTACAAACATGGAAAATGCAGTCAGCAACATAGTATATTCTGCAAATCCCTCAAACGTGAAATACGTGATCATTGATGGCAAAGTACTGAAGGATGATGGCAAACTGGTCCACCCAGCAGAAGGAGTGGAAGCGGAGGACGAGTTTTACTGAATCTAATATTCTTTGCCGTCGATATATCTCATAAAGTATTTAAGCACCGAGACGATCGCTCTGAGAATTATAATGAGCTGGCAGGAAGCCGAAGTAAGGGAATTAAAAGTAGGAAGATACATGCTTATAGACGATTCTCCGTGCAAGATAATGGAAATAACAATGTCAAAACCAGGAAAGCACGGTGAGGCCAAGGGAAGGATAGTCGCCATAGGCATTTTCGACGATCAGAAGCACAGTGTGGTCTACCCCGTAAAGCACAAGGTGAAAGTGCCTATCATCGAGAAGAAAAATGCGCAGGTATTATCGGTTGCCAACAAGGAAGCCCAGCTGATGGACTCCGAGACCTTCGAAACGTTCCTGATCCCGATCTCACCTGAAGATGCAGACAGAGTAAAGGCTGGAATGGAGGTATCTTATTGGGAGACCATGGGAAAGAAGAAGATAATGTTCCAGAACTGAGCTACCTGTTTAAGAGCACAAAACTTCCCGATGCGCATTCCAGATATGCTGACGCGCGTTATGTTATTTTTGGAGTGCCCTTCGACGGCACGTCAAGTTTCAGGAGAGGCTCAAGGCTTGGCCCGGATAGTGTCCGATATGCTTATGACAACCTTGAGTCATTTGATCCATATTACGGAGTCAATTTTCCGGATGTACCCATAACGGATCTGGGGAACCTGGAAGTCGGTGAAGATGCGGCCGAGGTTGTGGATTCAGTCCAGCAGGCTACTTCAAAGATAATATTGGACGGAAAGGTGCCGATTATGATCGGTGGAGAGCACTCAATCACTACAGGCGCTATAAGAAACCTCCGTGACGTGTCTATGATCATAATAGACGCACACTCAGACTTCAGGGAATCATATATGGGAAATGAGCACAACCATGCATGCGTTACCCGCAGGTCCCTTGAGATTCTTGGCGAGAGCAGGATCTTTTCCATCGGGACCAGATCTGTTTCGAAGGAGGAATACGATTCACCTGAATTCCACAAAGTAAGGTTCTTCAGCGCTTCAATGGTGCGGGAGAGAGGAATTTCCAGTGTGATCAGGGAAATACGGAATGCTGTACATGGAAAGATCTACATATCAATAGACATGGATGGCATCGATCCGGCGTATGCCCCCGGGGTTGGAACGCCAGAGCCATACGGCCTATCCGACACAGATGTCAAAGCAGTGATAAACACCTTCGCAATGGATACTGTTGGTTTTGACGTCGTGGAGTTTACTCCCCTCTATGATCATGGAAACACTTCAATGCTTGCTGCGAAACTTATACAGGATTTCATCGGAAGCAGGGAAAGTGGGTCATATTCTGCAGATTTTTGGCACCAGAAACAACGTTAGCTTTATCATTTTACGCACGTATCCTGATAAACTCTCATTGTGAGAGTATCATGCCGGGATCACGGCATTATTTCATTGGTGAGTGTTGCATACCAGCAAAGGTATAAAATTGAATTGGTAAAAATCGCACCAAATGTTATATACTGATATCCTTATTAATTCATATGCAGCAAGGCATGGACGTAGGTTTGACGCTTGATCGCTTGTTCTACCAGACACTGTTGAGATCGCCGGAAAGGAAAATTCATTATAAGGGGTTGTCAACGACATACCATAAGCTTTTCCAGGAGGTTAAACGTTTTTCCAGTGCCATGTCTGCAAAATATGGCAAAGGAAAGGCAATGGGCGTACTCGACTGGAATACAATCCCATACATGCAAATGCTGTTCGGCATCCCCCTGTCTGGGAACGTGATTCATCCGGTGAACATGCGTTTGCCTCCAGAGGAGATAATCAGGACCATCAGTATGGCCAATGATGAAGTCCTTTTCTTCTCGGAAGAATTTCTTCCCATCGTAAGGAAAATAGAGGAAATGAAGATCATAGAGAGGGATAACATTTACGTTATAAACGATGGAAGCTCTTCAGGTTATAATTCCTATGCCGACTTGATGAAAACCGGAAGCGAGGGAGAGAGCTTCAACTCGCACGAGACCGATACCGCATCCATCCTTTTCACTTCTGGTACGACTGGAAAACCAAAGCAGATAGCTTACACACACAAGAAGACAACTCTTGCAATATGGAGCATTCTTACCCTGCTTTCCGCATACCCCGGCAATTCGAGGATAAACTCCAGTGATGTCATTTTCTCACTGATACCTAATTATCATCTCTGGTCATGGGGTACCCCGTATGTCGCTACCATGATTGGGGCAGATTACGTCATGGATGGGCGATTCGATCTTCAGTTGACAATGGATGCCATAAGGAGGAATAAGGTATCATGGATGAGCATGGTTCCGACAATGCTATATGGTATACTCTCTCATCCTGATGCAGCCAGCCTAAGTGGACTTAAAGTTCTCGTCGGCGGATCTCCCATTCCGTCTGGTTTAGTAAAGGCAGCTTCCGATAAGGGGATCGAGCTTACTTCCATTTATGGCTTCTCCGATGGCTTGATTGCCGGTATCGGTTCGCTTTCCGAAAACATGCCCGATCTTTATGAAAGGAATACTCTTTCGACTTCAGGTGTGATACCTGCTCCATTGTCAGAATACAGGATCAGGAAATCCAGCGATGGAAGGATAGGTGAGATTAACTTCAGGTCCCCGTGGCTTCCCAATGGTTACGTGGGAGATGATGAAAAAACTGCCGCATCATTCGACAGCGAAAGATGGTTCATCACTGGAGACGCAGGATACATTCTCGACGGAAAGGTGCAAATAAGTGACAGGCTCAAGGACCTGATAAAGAGCGGGGCAGAATTCATACCTTCGGCAATGGTGGAGAGCGTCATGTCAGATATTCCAGAAATAGAGAGCGTTGCCATTGTGGGTTTCCCTGACAGTAAGTGGGGTGAAAGGCCCATCGCCTACATCAAGACCAAACAGGGAATGGCCGTAGAAGACCAGCACATCATGGGTCATCTGGCCAACCAGGTAAAGGAAGGAAAAATCCAGAAGTGGTGGATCCCCGACAGGTTCGTCCGGATCGATGCGATGCCACTGACGGGAACAGGGAAAATAGACAAAAAGAAATTGAGAAATATGGTAGGGGAGTGAATAAATGGAAGATTTTCTGTTAAGTGAAAGTGAGTTAGAAATAAAGCTTAAGGCTAGAAAGGTGGCCAAATCTATTCCGCCGGAACTCATAAGATCTATAGAAAGCGAGACCAAGAAATTTCCAAGGGAATTCGTTGATATAAACGCGAAGGCAAATATGCTTGGGTTGAGATTTTCAAAAGAATATGGCGGGAGAGGAGCATCCTGGGTTGCTGACATGGCAGCAGTGGAAGAGATGGGATACCTTGGATTCACTCTAAGCTGTATGTATTCTCTCGGCACTATTGTCGGTGAGCCCATAAGCAAATTTGGCACAAAGGATCAAAAGGAAAAGTACCTTAGAGGCATTACTTCAGGGCAGCTCTATGGAGCAGAAGCTATTACGGAACCTTCCGGCGGATCGGATCTCTTTGGCATGATGAAAACAACGGCAACAAAAAAGGGAAAATCTTTCATCCTTAACGGACAGAAGCGTTTCATAGTTGGGGGTCAGGGGGCTGACTTCTTTGTTACTTATGCAATAACAGACCAAAGCGCGCCTAACAGGACAAGGGGTGTGAGTGCTTTCATAGTTGACAGGAACACGCCAGGGTTGAAGATCGAAACTATGTACGGTCTGATGGGAAACAAAGGAGGTGGAACCGCGAGAATTGTTTTCCGGGATGCTGAAATCCCCGAGGAAAATCTCATAGGGGCATTGAATGGTGGCTATGACATCTTCAATATCATGATGATCCCTGAGAGGTTGACGACTGCGTCCGGCTCCATTGGCGTTGGTATGGCGGCACTCGAAATCGCAACCGGCTATGCGCTGAGGAGAAAGGCTTTCGGCAGCAAACTCATAGAACACGAAGGTGTCAGCTTCAAGATTGCTGAAAGCCTCACCTCTCTTGCAAACTCAGCAGCACTTGTATACGAGGCAAGCAAGGCAGCTGACGCCTACGAGGCAGGGAGGCTACAAATGGCACATGCACGCAAGCTTATCTCCATGGCCAAACTGAATTCCACGGAAGCGATGTGGGCTGCTGTGAACTCTGCCATGCAAATAATGGGAGGAATTGGCTACACTACTGTTTACCCCATAGAGAGGCTATTGAGAGATGCACGCCTTGGACTCATCTGGACCGGCAGCAGTGAAGTAATGAAGATGATAATACAGCATGAATTTGTAAAGGAGATATCCAGGCCTGATTACTGGGAAGGCAAGCGTGTAGTGGAACAGGACGCCATTGATTTCAAGCTTGTCGAGGAAAAGGTTTACGAATAGATAGTAACTGATGCAAGCGTACCCTCGATCGTGCCTCAAACTATGGACACCGGGGATATTTCTTTGCCTTCACGGCAGGCTGAATGATTCCAATTAGCTGTATTCATCAGCCGATTTCTATCTATTTCTTCATTTATGAGTTACCATTGTCCACATCCATGATTGCGTCCAGGTGCTTCATTACTTGGAATTGGTGATTGCAAACAGCTGGATTATTGTTTAAGCAACAAGGGGGCATTCTAGGAAACAGTCGCGTTCGAGTCAGCTTCCATTTTCATAAAATTTGGTACCACGATAAATGCCAGTCCTGCCAGGGGAAAGAGGAAAATACCTATGTAGAAAAGTATCACATTTACCGGGAAATAAAGCACAACAAATGAAAACAGGGCAGCCATTGCAGGAGTTGACCCACCAATGAAAATTCTCAGGAATGCCATAATCTTCCCATATATGTTCGTGGGAACAACACTCATCAGTTTTGCGATAAGCGGAACATTAATCAAGGGCAAAATGAGGCCTAAAAGTGTTGTGTCCAGAATGTCTATTATAGCACTTCTACTGATCCCAAGGATCAGAAAAATTGGAGGATAAAGAAGAACAAGCAGGGATATCCTGAATGGGTTATTGATATGTTTCCTGATAGCATTAGCCAGAAAGGAACCGATTATTCCGCCTATTGATATTGAGGCTACAAATATAGTGTAGAATATGGCGCTTGAATGCAGCACAATGTCAAACAATCCCGATGAATAAACTTCTATTGCCATAAATAAGCCATTGAGGAAAAAAGCCATTGCCAGAAAACCAAGAATCTTGCGGTAAAAAATGATAGCTGATGCGAGTTCCTCCGTCGCCTTTTTATGCGACTCCTTTGGCTTTTCCTCAAATACCGGGGCTGAAAGAGCAACGGAGGCTATGCTTATTGCAATCAGTATTAAAGGAAAACTATGTACAAAGTATATGATGGATAACCCGCCAAGCGCTGTTCCTATCAGGGATGCAGAGTATATTGCAGCTTGGTTGAACGAATTAGAAGTCATGAATTGTTCCTGGCTCAAGTGTTTCTTGATTGTCGCAGAAAAACTGTCTCCCTTCATGGTTACACCCAGCGCTATCAGCGTTGTACCTGAGTATACTGCCAGAAGGGAATATCCCGGGAGAATCAAAAGAGGGCCGATCAGGATGATGATGGAACTGATCATGCTAATCGTGGTACTGTTCATCCTGTCTATCATGTGACCGATCGGAATTGAGGCGATAAGCTCAACTGCAAGGTATATGGTTGCTATCATTCCCGCCAGGAATACAGAGTGGTAAGTCTGAAGAACCACCCACAGGAAGAATAACACATATGAATTGAAGAGAATGCTTGCCAGCATCTTTGAGGCCATGAACCTGTAGAAAATAACGGGAATCCTTGGCATTCGTCTGGCTTAACGGGTTTATAAATATGATTCTTTGCCTTTGCTTCTGGGTCTGAACCGATTCGTTTACGATCCCTTTCATTTTTTCTGCATGCTTGTAAGCAAGGGTGTCACAAAACAGGGATAATGTTCAGCAACTTGAAAAAGCCAACGCCATTAACCTAAATTAAACAAACTACGGATCAACATAGAACCGGGAAGCGTTTATTATCAGGAAAAAAACCATGCATTATGCATCGGATAAAGTAAAAGAAGAGTCACGCATAATGAATCTGTGCTGGAGTTAAGCAGATTTACAACCCAATCTTTCCAGCGATCTCGTTTCCCTTTGTTATTTTAATTTTGCACGGCGTGGGAAGTTTGAATGAAGCCTTGTGCAATGCATCCTTCAGTTGCTTTGCCCCGGCAGAATTTATTCTTGCAACCATTATGATTTCGTTTTCGTAGACTCTTGCTGCAGTGCCTACCGGTCTGCCGAAAGAGAGCTTCATACCGCTTGAAATTCTGTCTGCGCCGGCTCCTGTTGCCATCTTATGTTCCCTCAGTACCTGGTGTGGATAAGGCCTTATCTGCAGGAAATAACCCTCGGCGCCAAAATTCTCAAGGAGTTTCCTGTTTATAGAAATCCTGGCAGCCTCAAGTGCGGTATGCCTGATCTGGCATGCTTCCTCAGCCACCAGCTGCATCTCTATATCAAAGTCTGCTTTCTGGTTTCCCTGGACAAATGTAGTAATCTTTGGATATGGTACGCCGCCCATGAATTCTCTTCTTGTGTATGCAGGGCCTGAAATGTGTGTATACATTCGAGCTGGTTTTCGTGACATATTATCATGGGATAGGTTTCTCGGATATAAAAATTAGGTGTTATCCGTCAACTCACCTTCAACCATTCACTTCATGCCTGGGTGGAGCTGTTTGTACAAGCTGATTCCGGAACCATCTTGAGAATTAGTGGAATTGTGGTATAATTGGTATCAAATGTATCAATAACATTTAATATACTATTTTCACTTATACCGTCATGGACAGAAAACCAATAATTGACGTAACTCACGTCTCCGCCAGAGGGACATCTTACAGGATCACTATCCCGAGAAAAATCGCAAAGAAGCTTGGTCTGAACGACGGGGATATACTGGCATTCTTCGACGATGATGGCGTAAAAATCGATAAGATTCAATAAACCAGTGACATCCTTCCCGCTAACCCAGTGGGTTCCCGCTTAAGCTACCGGAGTTGCCATCGGCGTATCTCCAATCTCCACGGGCGTGAATTAGGGAAAGGTTCTCTTCATATCCGGTATTTCATCCTGCCGTGAGTTGTAGTTCACCTTCTCCCCAGATCTGCAATCATATGTCCTCTGCACAAGCATTGCGCTGTAAAGGTCACGGCAAAGATCAAGTGTGGGGTACAGCATATCGATCTGCGCATCTGTCGGATATATGCGGAACCTATTGGTTCTCATTGCGCTCTACTTCATTCAAATCCACACATCTTTTCTGGGTATCAAGCATAACGTGCCCGGAGGTAGCGAGAAAGTATGAGGCTGATCAGAATTTCCCTTTCACAGTTCTTTCTTAACATTGGGAAATCTTCGCTGTATCTCCTCCAATGTAATTGTCTTGACAGCGTTGACGGACTGTGGAATATTGATCAATGGTGACGATTTGAAGTGCATGTGAAAACGATCCTTGTCGCATTCTATCTCAAGCACATCGAAACTGAATGTTTCAGCCATTTCCCTGGTCGTTGTCTTGAGAAAATCCACCGTGGCATCATTGATAAATACCTTCTTCCTGTATTTCAAGACCAGGATGAAGTGGTAGTATATTGAAGATACAGAATGCGACCTTTATCCAGTTCGTAGTGCATAGTTCCGTGATATTCCATACATCGTTGATATTTGGCATGCTTTCATCCATTCTCTTGGGAAAGACGAGTTGCAGCTCGCATATGTTAAATTAGTCGTTATGATACGCCTCGCGTGAAACTGAACACAAGGAAAATGGTGTTTTCCAGCGCTCTATTTGCGCTGGGATGGTTCAGCCTCAGCTTTTCATTCCCTCTCCTTGCCATTCGTTATGATTTTGACTACACCATGACTGGGTTCCTGGGCTTCCTTGTCGCCTATCCCTTTGTTATTGCAGCAATGATAGATATGTACTCGAGCGACAGGGTGATGAACATGCAGATAGTCATCATACCCTTCCTGATGTCCATACTGGCCATAATCTTCATATTTCAGTCGAAGGGATTCATCGTAATACTGATAGCAATCACGGACTTGATGGAGGCATTTTACTGGGTTTCAATGGAGATGCTCCTTGGATCCGGGGGCGAGAATCTTGAAGCCGAGAAGTATTCCACAGCGTGGGGTGTTCCAAGTGCCATAATGCCTCTGGCAGCAGGGATCATCATCCAGTCACTTGGTTTCAGAGTTCTGTTCTTCACATCATTCATATTCATGGCAGCAGGTTCATTTTTTCGGCCGAAGTATAAAGCCAATATCAAGGAAACCGCAGGTAATGGCTTCGACCTCAGGTTTATTGTGCCGATGATCTTCAACGGAATTGCAGCTGGTTTTGTCTCATATGTACTTGTTCCAATATTGAGGATACAGGGCGTAAGTTACGTCCTTATAGGCTTGGCGGTCACTATTCTCGGTGTCTCTTCCGCTGCTGGGTTCGTGCTGATGAATTTCACAGGGAAGAGGAATATATACACAACATCCTCAATATCATGCCTTCTGCTTGCCCTTCCGCTTTTTGTGGGGTTCACAGGTAACCTTCTCCCAATAATGATAATATTGGTTGGTACAGGGATTGGAAGCTCCATAGCTTTCTCAAAAATACTTGCCTACATTTCTGAAAGATCATCAGCAAAAAAAGGTGTCCTCACGTACGAAGGTTTCTTTGCCCTTGGCTTCATATTGGGTTCTCTCGCACTCGGTTCTGCATTTCAGGCCTTCGGCAAGATTGCAGTTATAATAGCATTCACGGTTCCAGTTGCATATGCAGTTTATCTAGTTTACCTGAGATTCTTGGCTCTAGTCAGACTCCTTCCAGTATGAAGGAGCGATAGCCCTTTCTGTCAGATTCTTAACGGTCTTCTCTGTTCAATTATTATGTTTGCGGGACCCACCGCATCTTTATCAATGATGTGATGGCAATTCACGCACTCGAGTTTCATTCCCTCTCTGATGTAAAAGTTAGCCGATCCACAGTTAGGGCATGAACTCCTTATCCACAGCATGTCACTGTTCTGCATCAGAGGCTCAGGGATTTTCCTCGAACTTTCTGTCTGTAACTCCAATTTAGGCTCTTTTGCCGATGTGCCAGCCCCAGGGGCAAGCCTTGTCAGGTTATAAATGCCCAGGAATGACCACATGGTGAGAAAAACGAGTACAACCAGGGCTAACACAGGTGAGGGTGCATAAGCGGTAAGTATCCCCAGCATGGACACAGTGAAACCGGCGGCGAATGAGTGGAGAATGCCAAATCTAAGGTAAATATAATCCAGTACAAAAAAAGTTAGAAGGTCAAAGAATGCGCCGCTTACTGTCTGAGAAAACAGGGCAGCTGTGATGACCGAAGCAATTATGGCCGGGACAATCACATCTCTTTTCATCGTTCTGTAAGGTTGCAGAAGATTTGTCAATGACAGTTTTCCCGTCAAGGCAAAATAGGCTAATATCATAATAAATAGAGGCACAAATTGCAGAATGGCAAGATCGGCAAGGGATGAAACTCCGAGCACAAAGGCTTGCACGCCAAGCGGCATGCTGTATATTGATGGTATGGAATAGCCAGGAATAAACCCGGAGATAATGGAAATAAAGAACTCGAGAAGTATGAAAATGGAAAAATACTTGAAAAACTCAGTTTCTCCTTTTTCCTTAGCCTTCCTTTCTCCGATGGGCTTAACAACCAACATGTACAGGGATGCCAGAACCGCAAGGGCAGTCAGTGTGAACAATAGGTAGATAGAGGAAACGCCAAGGGATACTTTGAAAATAATGTAGGTTGAACTCTGCTGGGTCAATATTGTTTGTATCTGGCTAAAAATGTCCGGGGTCAACACGAAGAAGATTAATACGGCCAATAGAACGGCTGCGACCCCGAAATAAACGGTAACCAATGAAGGTACGTCTCTTCCTTCTGCCAATGAGGGTTTAGTATCTCGTCGGATATATTTGTTGCCCAATCATTCAAGAGTTATGGTTACCCTCTTGCTGAGTTTTCCCTTGACCAGTGTTGACTTGAATACAATCTTGCCAACTTCTCCCGTCTTCGCAACCTGTGTTCCTATGTCATGCTGGACAGGAAGATCATCTATCTTTACCATCCTTATTCTATCATAGTCAGGTACCTTACCCCTATTAATCCCTACCATCTCCGGATCAGAGGTGAACTGTTCCCTCGTCACGTATGAGTACTTTACCTCGTAATTTCCCTGAACTATGGCATTAGCATCGCTTTCCAGTTTCCTTAGCTGTTCCTCTGTGAATTCCCCGTCAAAGTTAAGGTCTATCCAAGCCTGATCGTCATAAGTCTGGTTTATCCTCACAGTTGCGCCCATCAGCTTGTAAGCTAAACCACCAATGATGTAGAGTGCAGTCCTGAACCGCATGTGAGTATACCTGACATCCCAGTTTACCGTCTGGTGGACGATCTTTCCGACGATATTCTGCGGGTATGTATCCAGAGAAATCAGGTGCACCCAGGTGCCATCCTGCCAGGTATCCACAATCTCGTAATCTTTTCCGTCAATCAATACCGACCCTTTGTCATTTGGCTGGCCATCTCCGGTGGGATAAAGAACTGTTGAATCTACAATAAGATCAGTGAATTCCACAAAAACAACTTTTCCATCACACTCTTTCCTGAATGGATCTGCCTGGTAGAGCAATTCTGTTTTCATTGCATTGGTGAAGGTTATAACGTTATATATGCTTTTCAGGAAAAATCTTGCTTAATTGATCATGGCTGGTAAGAAGCAATTGCAAATCCTTTTTAGCAATAATGGCTTGGATATTCATGGGTTCATTTGAAGTCATAGAACATGAGCAAGATCCAAAAGGAGAACATGGCGAATTCAGGATAATAGCAATAAATTTCATTGATCCGGAATTCGTGAAGATAGCTGCTGAAACGGATGTCGATAAAGGGACGCTACTGGATGTAGAGGATGATAAAGTGTTCCTTAACAGGAAACAGATTGGCAGAGTGTTGGAGAAGAAGGATGGAAAAAGCATAAGGGTCAGCACCAGTTTTGATATAAAGTACACAGGCGGGTACTCCCTGGACGGCAATACGGTATATCTGGACGAACATTTCCCTCAGATATTGAAGATCCACGGTAAGGAGGTTGACGCTAGGGAAAGCATAGGCCTTCACCATGAACTTCCTGAAAAATGGCTTTCTGACGAGGCTTACGAATATCCATACGCACACGAGGTGGCAACTGGCATAGAAAAAAAGTATGTCGAGAGCTTAGGCGTGAAGTGGAAGGATTACTGCGACGAAGTTGACAGGAACCTGAGAAATGTGTATAGCAGAAAACTGGAGAAATCCCCGCCTTCCCTAGACCTGGCACCATATCTTTACTGTCGGGACCAGGAAGCGCTGAAGGAAATTCGAAGAAGCTCGACTAAGTGATATACCCATTCTTCGCTAGATGATTCAAGCCCAGGCCCTAAACTAGTTAAAGGTGAAACATCAAGCAGGTTGTTGTCTTTCTCATTCATTTCAGGTAACTATTTTAACAGTTTAGCTATGCCTGTGCCGTGTCCAACCCAAACCTGGAATATCTGTACGCACTGAACAGGGAAGGCGTCAAGCTTGATCTCAGTGTCACGAAGATGTTTTCCTCCATGATTGGGAATCCAGAAAAGGATTTCAGCGCATTTCACGTTGCTGGAACCAATGGGAAAGGTTCGATCACTTCCTTCATTTACAATGTGATGCAACAGCATACACCTGCAGGGATGTACATTTCCCCTCATCTGGTAACGTTTAACGAGAGGATCATGGCAGACGATTCTTTCATCGACGACGAGTATATATCAAAGTTCATTCAGCAGCATATGCCGGAAATAGAAAACTTAAAGCTCACAGACAGGAACCCAACATTTTTTGAGGTGACTACCGCGATGGCATTCAAGTATTTTTCAGACCGGCATGTCCGGACGGCATCTGTAGAGGTGGGGCTGGGCGGCAGGCTCGATTCAACCAACATAGTTGAACCAGAAGTCAGCATAATTGCCAATATCGGTTATGATCACTTCGACAAACTTGGATGCTCTCTTACTTCAATAGCATATGAAAAGGCTGGGATAATAAAGAAAAATGTTCCAGTGATACTCCTGGATGACAAAGATGAAGTTGTGAAAACAGTTTCCAGGGTTGCAGATCTTAATGACAGCAAACTTATCAGGGTATCCGGTGTCTCATCGGTATTTGATCTTAGAACATGGGAAACAGGGATGTCCTTCGTTCTGAAGACGCCAGTGGACACATATGAGATAAAGACCTCAATGATTGGAGAATTTCAGGTCCGGAATATAGCTGCCGCAGTGCTCGCAATTGAGAATGGAAAATCGATGTCTCCTGACAGAATGACAATAGAACGCGGCATATCCCAGGCACGCTGGCCTGCCAGGATGGAGATTATAAGGAACAATCCCCCGGTAATGGTCGATTGCGCCCATAACCCTCCTGCGGCACATGCGCTGGTCTCATCTTTCAAGAAATTCACCAAAATCAAGCCCACTCTTATTATAGGCATGCTTGAGGACAAGGATTTCTTCTCCTATCTCAAGATAATTCATGACCTTTCAGATGACCTGATAATTACAACCCCACAGGATACCCCCCGGGCAATGCCCGCGGAGAAACTCGGAAAGGTCGCGACACAGATGTTCAAGAACGTGAAGGTCATTGCAGATCCAATAGAAGCATATGAATACGCTACAGCAAACTCAAGCTATGTTCTGGTTGCAGGGTCAATGTACCTTGTGGGATACATTAAAATGCTTGAAAAATCAAGCATTATGCCCTTCGACAGGCATACTGATTTTCAGACTGCCAAAATTACAATCTGATCATACCCGCTGACATTATAAAATGAAATCAACCATGATCTCTTTCGCAGGGAATTGACTTTAATGGGGGAGGTAAAATAATTATCAGATAATGTGTGAGCAAAGTTTATAGTACTTTACTCTTCTAATCTTTCTTTACTGATACATTATGCCCAATCCATTTTTTGAGGTTTCAGGAAAGAGCGAATTACTGACAGGGGATCTCGCTTTTCTTGGAGGGTCATTCATACCGGAAAATTTTCCTCACAGGGAGATCCAGATCGAGAAGATCGTATCTATACTGGGCAGTATAATGCGTGACACGAGGCCTTCCAACATAATCATATATGGAAAAACAGGCAGCGGAAAGACTTCAGCAACGCGGTACGTTTCAAGAATGCTTTCCGAGGCTGCCGGATCAAAAGTCAAAGTAGTGTACGTCAACTGTCAGATCTTTGATTCTCCATATTCAATTCTTGTCGAAATGGCAAACTCACTTTCAAGTTCTGCGGATGAGGACATACCTGAGCTTGGTTTGCCACTGGATAGGATCTACAATGAACTTATGACCAGGGTCAATTCATTCAACAGGTTCCTCATTGTGGTCCTGGACGAAATCGACAAACTCGTGCTGAAAAACGGCGGTGATGCGTTATATTCCATTCTCAAAACCACTGATGATACATACGGTGGAAAAACATCAATCATAGGCATAACCAACGATACGGGATTCCAGGAGTCTCTTGACGCAAGGGTAAAGAGCAGGCTCAACCAGGAGAGTATCCTTTTCACTCCTTACAATGCTTCGGAGTTGAAGGATATACTGAATTACAGGATAAAGGGAGTAGTAAGAGATGGGGCAATCGAGGACTCAGCCATCAATCTCTGTGCCGCAATTGGAGCGCAGGAACATGGAGATGCGAGGAAGGCCATAGACCTATTGCGAATTTCAATAGAGGTTGCAATCCGCGGGAAGAAGGGGAAGGTAACCGATGCTGAAGTGTACAGCGCAAGGGATAAGTTCGAAATGGATGTGCTGAAGGAAGCCGTAACCACTCTTCCCATGCAGTCAAAGCTCGTTCTACTTTCGGCGGTGGTTACCCAGGAAATTGACTCCTCTTTAATGGTGACCGGGGAACTGTATGAGAATTACAGGAGCATATGCACCGAACTAGGATTTCAGGCTCTTACCCCCAGACGAATCAGCGATATTATCTCGGAACTTGAGGATTTTGGCTTGATTTCATCGTCCGTCAAGAGTATGGGCAGGTATGGAAGAACAAGGATTATCCAGGTGATGGGCAATCTTGAATCAGTAAGGAAATATCTACTTGAGGATGAGGACCTGTCTATGTTCCGTGGAGGTAAGATCACCAGGCAGTACAGATTTGTTACCGACTCCAAGGATCAGCAGAAAGCCAGGCCGGAAGACCTCATGCAGAAGCTCGACGATCTTAGAGAATCAGTTCCGGATGACCGCTAGTTTATGGAAATATGAGGCAGAGATCATCGGCCGCGTTGACTAGCTTATAGCCATGATCTCGGGCGAAGTCTTCTGGTGCCTTGGTCCAGTCATAATTGTCCACAATGAAGAGTGGCTTGCTTTCAGCATATTTTCTCGCCGTTTCCAGTTCAAACATCACGTGATTGTACTCATGCTGAGAGTCGTGGAAGAAAATATTAATATTTCCGTAGGACTTGAGCGCGTTTTCCAGAGTCTTCCTGGAATCCCCGATAACGAGTTTCCATCCAGACTTGAGGTTCTCAGGTATCACCCACCCGACGGGAAGATCCACTTTCTCCTCTCCGTATTTTACGCCTAGATCAAAACTTATGAGCATTCCATCAGTTCCGCGCATCGCACTCAGTATCGCCGTAGTGGTTGTTCCAGGGCCAACTCCCGTTTCAGCTACCAGTTTCGGGCGCTTAAGCTTTACACATGCATAGATGATCTGGAGCTCATCATAGGAGACCTGCCAGTACTCCTTTCCGCCGATCTTTGTGTCAACGTAGTCAACAATTACTGAAGCCTCTTCCATGGCCTTCTCGAAAGCTTCTTTCTTTGTTCCAAGGAATTTATACAGATACTCTTCATCAGCGTCTAGTTTTATCAAAGGTAAGCTCCTCTTCAACTTTCATTACGCTCACTTTTACGTTCTGGTTCTTTTCCGCTTCTGTTTTGAACTCCATAGGATCCTGTTTTATCAGGTCAAAGGTGTTGTAGTGCATGGGAACCACGTTTCGTGCTTTTATCATTCCGGCGGCCACAGCTGCCTCGTGCGGGCCCATGGTGTAGTGCCCGCCTATTGGAAGCAGGGCTACATCAGGTTTGTACATTTCTCCTATGAGTTCCATGTCCTTGAAGACACCAGTATCTCCTGCGTGATAAACGGAGACTCCGTCTTCTATGATCATTCCAGTAGGACCTCCTGCGTACTTCCCATTATAGCCTGAGGAGTGCGTGGCAAGCACCGCGCTGACAGTGATGCCGTCGACCCTAGTCCTGCCGCTGTAGTTAATGCCAATTGTGTTGAGACCCTTATTTTCCTCTTCAAGAATCCACGCAAGTTCGACCATTGTAACCAGGGGGACACCGTTTTTCTTTGCTATATAGACGGAATCTCCGACATGATCAGAGTGCCCGTGAGTTACAACAACAAGGTCCGCTTTCACATCCTCCTTCTTTATTTTTGCAACAGGATTACCTGTGATGAACGGGTCAACAACAACTTTTTTGCCGAAGTTCAGGGTGAAACAGGCATGCCCATGCCACTGAATTGAAACTTTTTCTGTCATGAATTGAAATGATGTCAAGAGATAAATTATTTTCCCCATTAATCAGGGATAGGAAAGTTGTTATAGCGCGTAGAATTTAGCCCCAGTGGACCTGGTATCAGCTGCCTTACTCGGAATCATTCTCGGGGTATCTCTAGCAGCTCCGCCGGGCCCGATCACGGCAATGATCGTGGACAAGGCATCCCGATCGGCATTGGGTGGTGTATCGGTTGGTTTCGGTGCAATGTCAGCTGATTTTATATTGCTGATCTTGGTTTTTTCATTTGGTTATACAGTCTCACTGGAAAGGTATGATCAGCTAATATATCTTGCGGGAGCTGCTGTTTTCTTCATTATGGCATATATAATAGCCAGATCGCGTGACAGTTCTGCCACAGTGCCACAACGATCTTCAGGTTACGCATCCGGCCTGCTGGTTGGAATAATGAATCCTTTCCAGATAATATGGTGGTTTACGGCTGGTCTAGGATTCTATGAAAAATTTGGCTACTTTCCCTTCCTCTTTCTATTTGCGGGCACCACCCTGTGGGTATTTGCTCTCGGCTATTCAATAAGGTACTCGGTCATAAAATTTGGAGGCAGGGTAAAGGAGATTACAAAGGGTTTCAGCACCGTAGCACTGATCGCCTTCGGAATCTATTTCGTTTCTCTGGTGCTCTGACCCTATATCACTCTGTCTGCGAAGGTTTTGAACGGGTCAACGTTCGTATATCCGTCAGTGCCTGCAACTATCTGTTCCGCAGGAGGATTTTTCAAGTAGTCTGGCACGTACTCCGCTATCCTCTTTACAAAGCTTGGAATCGCCCTGTTGTCGTAAAACACACCGATTGGTATTTTGTCATCCCACTCAAGCCCTCTCTTGTAGGCGTTGCTGAATTTTTCATTCGCGGCTTCAGCAGGCATTTCCGGCATGACAACTGGATCCCATGCCTTCTCATCATCCATCTTGTAGACCTTGCTCCTGTACCATTCCATGGTGTTTATGTTATTGTAAGTGGGGCATGGCTGGAGAACGTCTATAAACGAGGATCCTTCGTGCGTTACCGCCTTCTTTATTAGATCCTTGAGGTGTTTTGTGTCAAAGGAGAATCCCCTTGCAACAAATGAGTATCCGGAGGAAAGAGCCATTGTTATTGGATTTACCTTGCCGAATACATTTGGCTTTGTAAGTCCCTTGGTCTTTTCGCCAAGCGCCATGGTTGGAGCTGCCTGCCCCTTGGTAAGGCCGTAAACCTCATTGTCGTATAGTATAATGGTCAATCCCGTATTTCTTCTCCCTTCGGCTACAAAATGACCCGCACCTATGCTTAACATGTCCCCATCACCGCTCGTGACGATCACTTTCAGTCTGGGGTTTGCCAGCTTGACTCCCGTGGCATACGGTATTGATCTTCCATGGAGGGTGTGTATACCGGCCATGTTAAGGTAGTGTGGAGTCTTTCCAGAGCATCCAATCCCTGAAACCGCAACCACGTCATTTGGTCCGTAATTCAACTCCGTAAGTGCCTGCGTCAGTCCCGTAACGATACCAAAATCACCGCATCCGGGGCACCAGTCTATTGCAACGTCAGATCTAAAATTATGCGCCATTTTCCAACACCACTATTTTCTTCTTCTTGCTTACTATATCCGCTGTGGCAGATACCAGCTCATCTTCTGTTATATGCCTTCCATTGTACTTCAAGATGAAGTTTGTCACTTCAAAACCAGTATTCATCCTGATTACCTTTGCCGCCTGTCCGGTCATATTGCTTTCCACGTCTATGATTGTTCCGGCTTTTTTAAGGAATTTGTCAACAAATTTAGACGGAAACGGTTCGAACATCTTCAGGTAAAGCATGTTAGCTTCGATGCCCTTTGCCTTAAGTGCGTCTATTGAATCGAGTATTACACCCTTCTGGCTGCCCCACGTTATGAACGTGATCCTGGCATCCTTCTTTCCATAGACCTGAACTTTATCCTCATCCGGTATTTCTTCATCTGCAACTTTCAGTTTGGTGAACCTCTTCTCCATCATCCTGTCCCTTATAATGGGGTCTTCAGTGACGTGTCCCAGTTCATCATGCTCGTCTCCCGTCATCCAGAATATGTCCTTTCCGAATATCCCCATGGGCGATACGCCATTTTTCGTGTCAAGGGTATATCGCTTGAAATCTGTCTTGTTTTCAGTCCTCAGCGACTGTTCAACCTTGATTTTCTTCGTATCAATCTCTGGAACGAAGTCAGAGGTATTGGCCAGGTTCTTATCTATCAGGTGTATCACCGGAAGCTGGTAACGCTGGGCGTAATTTAGTGCCTTCATGGAATCGTATATACACTCCTCGACATCACCTGAGGATATCACCATCTTGGGAAACTCGCCGTGCCCCGTGTTCAGGGCGAACATAAGATCAGCCTGTCCATTTCTTGTCGGCAGTCCTGTGCTCGGTCCTCCCCTCTGGTAAAAAGTAACGACAACTGGAATCTCATCTATTCCCGCAAAGGAAATGGCCTCAGCCATCAGTGAGAATCCCGGTCCACTTGTTGCCGTAGCGCTTCTTGCTCCAGTTATGGCAGCCCCTTCAGCCATGGTTATGGCAGAGAGCTCATCTTCAGTCTGTACAACTGTAACTCCGCCGCTGGATAGTTTCTCATTCTCATTAGACAGCCACTTTATGTCCTCGTGTTCCTCAAGGATCGAACTCTCATCGCTAGCAGGCGTTATTGGATAATAGGTCTGGAATCTCAGACCACCCATGATCTTTCCAAGAGCTGCACCGTCATTTCCCGTGAGAAGCATACGGGGAGCTGCATCCATGTCAGGGAGCGTCTCTCCAGCCAGTCCGTTCTCCACACAGTATTTGTAAGCCGCATCAACAACTTTAACGTTCAGGGCAATTACTTTCTCTTTATTTCCGAATATGTGCTTCAGAGAATCTCTTGTGAATTTCTGGTCAAGCCCGATTATGGATAGCGTGAGCGATGCGCCAAGAACATTGTAGTATCTGGTTGCGGGGCCATCCAGTTCCGTGCCCTCAAGAACCTTGGAAAATGGTATGCCCATTATCTTTGCTCCTCTGTTCTTCATGAGTGCAAGTGCGCCCTTTACGTTGAGTTCAAGCTTGTTTTCCTGGAGGGTGCTGTTTATTCTCTTCGCAGTATCCCTCATAATCATCCTTGCCTGTGCAAGTTCTGCTTTTTCATCATTTGTATCGTAAAGAACAACTGTTCCAGTGGCAACGTCTTCCAGGTGCTCAAAAATGGTGTCTGGATCAAGCGCGACGAGAAAATCAAGAGGGTACTTAAGAGACCTGGGTCTTTCTTCCCTTATTCTCAGGTGCACATAACTGTGTCTTCCCTTAATGTTTGAGTGGAATTCTCTTACGCCCAGAACATTATATCCTGAAGATGCAAAAGCTCTGCTTATCAAGTTTGAAGATGTGTCTATACCTCCTCCTTGGGGTCCACCAATCGAGAGGTTTAGGTCTATGTTCGACATTGCTACAGGGATTTCAATCTCATTCTAATATCTTTCTTAGAAGTGAGGTTTTAAGCTAATTGAGTAAACTTGAAATTACGCCTCTCCACATAATATGGACTCATTTCATTGAATCTTTTGCAACATTTTAATTAAATCGTGGTATTACACCTTGAGATGTACAAGATATTTTCACTTAAGAAGGATAAGCGAAAGACGCTTGATTCACTTCTTGCAGATGACATCGTAGGCAGGCAGACGATTATATACAAAAATGCTGAAAATTATGGCGGCAAGGATGACTCCCTTTTCATTCTTATCGAGGGGTTGCCTGACGTTTTTTCCAGGATAGCCGAACTTAAACCAGAAGGGCTTGATGAGGTCAAAAATTCAGAAGGTATATACAAGCAGATAAAGAACGAAGAGGACGAGGCGGAGAGCGGAATGGGCTTCATGTTTGGGCAGTGATACTATGATTCTGGTAACAGGGATGCCTGGGGCAGGGAAGGACGAGTTTATCAGCGTGGCTAACAATTTTGGATTCAAGGATGTTCACATGGGTAACACGGTGAGGAAGTACGCTGTTGAGAATGGCATTGAACTCAGGGATCACGAAGTTGGAGCTTTCGCATCAAAGGAACGTGAAAAACATGGTATGCATATATGGGCACAGCGTACATGCCTATACATAGAAGACAATGAGAGCACCATAATAGATGGATTACGCAATTACGAGGAACTGGAGTACTTCCAGAAGAAATTCTCAACGCTCTCCGTTGTTGCCATATTTGCCAACAGGAGAGACCGGCTCGACAGGATAATGAAAAGAAACCGTCCAGATGACATAAAGTCTGAGACTGAACTGCTGGATCGGGACAAAAGGGAATTATCGTGGGGCCTTGGAAATCTCATAGCTCTCGCAGATTACATGCTTGTCAATGACTCCACCCTTGATGTTTTCAAGGAAAGAACTTCAGAATTCATGAAGACCCATATTCTGAGGTAAGCAGCCGGCTTACTTTCTTAAAATGAAGTCAACGACAGAATCAAAGAAGTCCTTGCCGGTCCCATTGGGATCATTTTTCTCATTTCCCATCATCTGGAAATTATAGTAAACACGCTCTGGATGCGGCATAAGGCCAATTACGTTGCCAGCGGGGTTTGTTATTGCTGCAATATCCTTCACGGATCCGTTAGGATTCCATGGATATCCGCATCCCGTTCCGTCGGGATTGGAATAGCGAAACAGTATCTGTCCGTTCTCGTCTATGGCATCAATGATCTTCATATCAGAAGCCAGGACCCTGCCCTCAGCGTGCGCCACTGGAACCTGCCTCGGTTTTCCATTGGAGAATCTGGCGCTGAACATCTTGTTCCGGGAAGTCATCCTGATATACACATATCTGCATTCGAACCTGCTGGAGATATTGGGTGCAAGTGTCACAACCCTATCCTGCCTGCCGCCGATATCTGGAATCAATCCCAGTTCTGCCAGTACCTGGAATCCATTGCAAATTCCTATCACCGGTTTTTCACTGCTGATAAATCGTACAAGTTTGTCCATCACGGAAAATCGTAGTCTGGCAGCGAATATTGCACCAGCTCTCACGTAGTCCCCCGCAGAGAATCCTCCAGGTATAAATATGGCCGAAAAATCCTCAAGATCAATGTGCCCACGGCTTATCTCGTTTATATGTACGTATTCTGGTTCGGCTCCACTCCGGCGAAATGAATGGAACGCCTCATCCTCATTGTTTGTGCCCTCCATCCGGAGGATCGCAACCCTTGGTTTGTCAGATTCTGGTAAAATGGACTTACTGTCCACCTCTCCTCTCCTTCGCTTTCATTCTCAGGCCAGTATAGCCGCACTTTCTGCACCTTTCAGCTCTTGGTGAATTTCTCGCGTTGCATCTCATACAAATTTTCTTGTTAAGTCTTCTTTCTACTGCTTCAGGAAACGCCATTTCTTTCGACCCGTTATTATTATATCCACAATAAATGTAGCGTGAGTCAATTGTGAAACTGTATAAGGATTTTTTTATTTTTCGTGATAGAAAAGGGCTCGTGAAAAAAGGGAAAAGGTCACTTTACCTTGGCCTTCTCAGAAACCTTAACTATGGCAAAAATCACTACGACTACAAGCAGGAATGTTATTAGTGCTCCCAGAAACTGACCGACAAGGAAAGGACCGAATGATATGTCCTGCCAGACCACGCCTGGAGGAGTCGCGTACTGGATTATTGGCATTAAGAGGTCAGATACCAGCGCCTGCACCAGGGTTCCAAGATAGAGGCCAAGTATAAAAGCTACAGCCATTCCCATTACTTTGTATTGCGAGAGGAAGTCCTTGAACTCACCCAGAAAGTTCTTTGGAGGTGCTTTAGGAGGGGGTGGTTTAGGCTCAAGTAGCGTCCTGATTTTTCTCAGCTCCTCAAGTATAGCATCATCTGCCATGTGAAAAGAATCCCAAATCTAAATATAAATGATTTTGCTTCCGGAAATCCGTAGTTTCAGGCACTTTCCCCAAAAAAAGTCAAATCATGAATACAGATGCATTCAAAATCCAGGGGTCACCTCAAGTATGGCAACACTATTTCGTATACCAGAATCATAATTATGATGAAACTCATGGTATTGATTATCATTCTCACGTTCCTCTCGTTTCTCAGGAATCCCAGTCTCTTCCTCCTTCCCCATATTGTCAGAGTGTCCCTGAGAAATTGGCTGCCATCAAAGACTGAAATTGGGAGGATGTTGGATAAACCGAGAAGGAAATTTATCCAGAAAAACCAATACGTCATATTCACGATGCCCCAGAATAGTGCCGGCAGAAATGGTGTGACAAATAAGGTTTGCAAATAGACTGGAACGGGAGAAAGGCCAAGGAACGGAAGCGCAATGGCGTAAATTGATCCGGTAAGGCCCCCAGTGAGAATTGTCCCGCCAAATATTGAGGTAGCTACATCGCTGATGGGCGCCCCGGTCATTCCAAGATAGGTCGTCTCTATCCCAATAAAGCTCTGTGTTTTGTAAGAGTTACTGTTTCCTGACGGGTCATTGCTCTGATAATATGAATATTTTGAAACTGAAACCATGCTGAACGTGCCGGTTGTGGTATGCTGTGTGGTCTTATTGAAATACAATACTGAAAGGGTTACTCTGTTATGTGGTGCTATGCTGTCCAGAATGCTTGAGAGTTCATTCTGATTGTAAACCGTTTGGTTGTTTATGCTCAGTATTATGGAACCGTTAAGCTCAGCGTAATTCGCTGCGGGGTAGCCTGGAATCGTGTCCACTATGTCAACTCCTGCCCTCATCTGTGTTGCTTGTTTAATCCCGTCGTATACGAACGATGCGTTTTGCAGTGTGCCTGGGTATATTTGTGATTGTGTGGTAAGGTTGTTGACAGAGTTTCCGGTGTAGTTACCATAGGAGGTCAGGAGGCTGCCGGTAGGAACATTTGTGTTTTGTACAACAGTCATGGGCGATATCTGCTCCACGTACATCCCGTTGCTCACAACATGCGCAGAGGGCATCAGCAGAAAGATCAGTACAAGGATTGAGACTATTGCAATAACAATGTTTATTCCAGGGCCAGCCGCGACTATTCTTCTTCTCACAACCGGATCAGCGTTGATCATTTCCTTTTCATCGGGCTCGACGAATGCTCCAAGGGGGACTATGAATATAAGGGCACCAACAGAGTTTACTTTCAGGTTCTGCCTTCTAGCAACAACACCATGCATGAACTCGTGTACCACTACGGAGACTACAAGCGCGATCCCGCCATAGACAATCGGTATTGCCGGGTTTATTCCCGGAAGTGCAAGGTACAGGGCCGGAGAAGGCGCAGAAACTATTCTTACTGATGAAATAAGCACGGTCTCATAAACTATGAAGAAAAGGGCAAAAACAAGAGTTATGAATGATAGCACTACCGACAATTTTCCAAAAAGCAAGCCAGGAAAACGCTTGGCCACCCTGTCGAGTACGCCCCTGTTCTTTGTTGTCTTTATCATCAGAGCGGGGCCCAGCGTTGAGAAGTGTTTTGTCCTGCCTATTCTCTCCTTCAGGTACAGTATTATAACTATCCATGCAAAGATAAGGAAAATGGCGATCTCTAGCCCAGAAATCATTTTAGGCTGATTTAGTCAATACTATTATAGTTTTTTGGACCAGTATGAAATCCAGAATTTGTATACTCGTCATATAGGTAAAGTTTTTAACAATCATTTCCATAGTTACTTGATATCATGAAAACAACTATTTCCCACATCAAGGCTGATATAGGAAGCTTGCCTGGTCATTCAAGCGTATACGGGCCCGTAGTAGAAGCGGTAGAAAACTACGTAAAGGATCACAGCAAGGGGATTCTTTCTGATTACAGAATATCCCATGTAGGTGACGACATACAGATTACAATGATACATACTCTCGGAATAGACAATTCAGAAGTGCATGGCATCGCCTGGGAAGCATTTAAGGCCGGCACTGCTCTTGCAAAAAAGGTCGGCTTATATGGTGCTGGTCAGGATCTCTTGAAGGATGCCTTCTCCGGAAACATAAAGGGTATGGGACCGGGAGTTGCAGAGATGGAGATCACTCCGAGAAAGTCAGAACCCTTCATCGTTTATATGATGGATAAGACAGAACCGGGAGCGTTTAACTTCCCTATTTACAAGATGTTTGCAGATCCTTTCAACACACCTGGACTTGTGATCGATCCGAACATGCACGAGGGTTTCATTTTCGAGGTATGGGATATAATGAAAGCCAAGCGGCTCTTCTTATCCACACCTGAAAATGTATACGACCTGCTCGCTATGATAGGATCAAAGAGCAAGTATGTTATAAAGAGAGTATACACAAAACCAACACACGAAAAACTCCCAGATGAAAATGTTGCCGTGATATCTACTGATAAGTTATCATTCATAGCGGGAGAATATGTTGGAAAAGACGATCCTGCTGGCATAGTAAGGCTTCAGTCCGGACTTCCTGCTGCAGGCGAATCGCTTGAGGCATTTTCCTACCCATTCCTTGTTTCAGGATGGATGAGGGGGTCATTCAACGGACCACTTATGCCGGTTGGCATGAAGGATGCAAAGATGACGAGGTTTGATGGACCTCCAAGAGTGGTTGCCCTTGGGTTCGTACTGAAGGATGGGCTTCTAGCTGGTCCAGTAGACATGTTTGACGACCCTGCATTCGATGGTGCTAGAAAGACTGCTGTGAACATTGTGGATTATATGAGACGAATGGGCCCCTTTGAGCCGCACCGGCTTCCGGACGAGGATATGGAGTACACGACGCTCCCCAAGGTCCTGGAAAAACTGCAGGATAATTTTGAAGAGATAGACCAGCCTAAGAAGAAGGAAAAACTGAAGGTTGCAACCAGAGACATGGACTGAATCTTCTACTTTACTTTTTCTTTTAAATAATTCCTGACGTCATAAAAAAAGATGTTATCATAGGGGCATGCCTCTATGCATGATCCTGATCCAACACATTTTGAACTTTTGAAAAAACCCTTGGCGATAAACTGACCCGGCAGATCGGCCAGTCCAACCTCACATGCCTTGACGCAATCCTTTGTTTTGCACGTAACGCAGGTCTGCGGATTATTGACTTTCAGCTTGAACAGCCCAATTTTGCTGAAAAATCCAACAAATGTTCCGGTTGTGCACCAGCCATATCTCCTGCAGGGGCTCATTCCAACGAAGGGAATTGAGATAAAGAAGATGTACCAGAGGAAATTCCAGGTGAAAAAGGAGAAAAAGACTGAGGCGTCAATACCATAAATCGAAAGCCCTGGATTGCCACTTCTCGAATAGTAGAACGAAATGACTGAAACTAATGCAAGTATTATCCACGAACCGGATATCAGCGGGAAAATTTTCTTCTTGAACCTGCTTCCAAGGTTGCCCCTGCTTATCTTCGATTCGTAGTTGTAGCTTATCATCTCCTGCCCGAGGGTCCCCCCATACATTACAGCCGAAGGGCACAGTGTGCTGCAATAGCTTCTCCTGCCAAATAGCATAGCAAGGATTGCATATATGGCGTAACTTGCGATTACCGGGATTATGAAATACGGGTACAGGGGAGAAAGTGCACCGACATTGGCCCACAGGGGGAGATGGTCGTAAAAACCCCTGTCCACAAAGTTTGGACCAATAATCGTATAAAGGGCGAATGATGCAAGCGCCAGGGAAAGATTGACTCTTTTCTCCTTCCAGGTAATTTTTGTAATCCTTATAACAACAAGTGCCCCCATTTCGATTCCCATTATTATCAGGAAAATTGGATTGTTTGCAATCGCCCCTATCAGGTATATGACGTCAACCACCTCAGAGGCAGGAGTGAAGACTTTTACCCCTCCAAGTGCATTTGAAAATTCAACCAGTGGAGAAACGCCGGTTGAGTGACTGATGAGAAACAGCGAGATAATAGCTCCTGCAGCAAGAATCTCAGATACGAACGATGAGGCCAAAATCCAGAACATAAGGCGTGGATGCTTCACCCATCCCACCCTCTTTTCTCCGGAGTCATCATACTTGAAAGTCACATTGAAGTAGAGGAACATTCCCGCAACCATTGAAATACCATAGATAAACCAACCAAACCCAAAGGGTGTGTAGTCGAGGCTACCGGCAAATTCACCCGCCATCATGAATAGAAAGATAAGGAAAAGCCAGGAGAGTGTTTTCATTTCGGTCAGCTTAATTGAAGTCTTGCGCCTAGATAGCAGTTCATAGAAATAAATCATGAAAAAAATCATGATTCCGACAGTGATTGTTGATCCTACCCAAATAAATTCAGAATTACCGTCCAGTGTGGGTGAGAACAAGGCCATGGTAAATATCGATAATAGTATGGAGTTTACAAACCTGGAATGCTTGATGAAGTATGTCACGGAAAGCATTTCAAGTAACATGGGCACTATGAAAAGATAATAGTTCAAGCTCACGCCAAACATGTTCTCAAATGCCCCAAGGAAGGTGCCATTGAAATGGTCGAGAAAACCAGGGAAGGCAAGAGAATAAAGAAAGATACCCATAGAAATCTCATTCCAGACCAGGAGGAGTGAAAACATTGTGGAAGTCCTTCCCGATACCCCGCTGAATTTCCCGAAAACAGCGCTCCAGAATATTGCAATTATTGCTACTGCCATTGATACCATCGAGAAATTCACAGCAATAATTGTATTGAGAAATCCAGACGGCGTGTCTATGAGGTAGGTGAGTGAATTAAGCATGCTAGCCATCATCGTCAGAATTAGGGAGGCAACAACAACGTTTTTGAAAGAGAATTTTTCCTTATTTCTGGCTATGTAAACTATAAAAAAAGAAATTATGGCGGTCATGACACCCGCGGTGGAAAGAACAGCTATGGTATTCTGCACAAATCCAGAGTAATTAATAGTAGATTAAACTATTTCGAACGGTTTCTTGGAAACTTTGCATATTTGCTGAGATGCAGCTTTAAGATAAAAGTAACACCATTTTGATAGCTGGACGCTCTTGATTTCCATTATATTCTATGTTTATTATATGTTAAGGTAGTTAAAATCGGCTTCCACGAGCGATCTGAATGTTGCTGAATCGAAAAAACTTAAATAAAGTAGGTGTATCACAATCCCATGGATGAGAAAGTTTCTAGAATTCTCATTTTCTTCATAGTCTCTGTTGTGATAGGCATAATCAGCGATCTGCTTCTAGCATATGCTTTCACATCATTTTTCGGCGGCAATCCGGGCTCGCAGACAGCTACAATTGCCGCACCATATATGGCGACTGGTATTGCCAGCGGCGCTTTCACAATACTCTTGCTGCTTTATCCCGTGTTTAAGAAGGCGGATCGATCACATGACTGGGAGGATTTCAGATGAATAAGAAGACAAAGGTAGAACTTATGTGGATACTGGGAGTTATAGCAGTCCTTGCTGTTTCCATGGTCTGGAATATCATGCTGGTGGACAATCAGTCAGCTGAGATAGCGCAGGCAGATACAGGAAAAATACCCACTGGCCCCTATGTCATAGACGTTGTTGGAAGACAGTGGGACTGGGCGTTTACAAACTACACCGGGAACACAACCTATGATGCTTTCACCGTACAGGTAAACCATACGTATACATTGGTAATAACATCGGAGCCCAATCCAGGTTCCACTGCTGTGATTCATTCACTTCTAATACCGCAGATGGGGCTGCAATCCTACGCAGTGCCTGGCCAGACTAATGTAATACAGTTCACTCCTACGCACGTTGGGGCGTACTATTTCGTGTGTGTTGAATACTGCGGTGAATACCACTACACAATGCGCGGATATATGACGGTGGTGAACTGATGGCACTTTACCTTACGCTTCTCGAATACTCTATCGCCATGTCTCTTGTAGGAGTTGTGGCTTTTTTCGTTTATTATTTATACAGTTCAAGAAGAGATGCCTTGGCGGAGGATGCTGAGAGCCACGATTACATCGATCCAGCCTCGTATGCCCGGGATCAGCTGAAGACAAAGCAAAGATTTGCGGACTGGTCAATCTTCCTGTACAATGACTCCAAAAGCATAGGTCTCAGGTTCATTTTCACAAGTCTGCTCTTTTTCTTTATAGCGGGTGCTTTCGGCATACTCCTCAGGGTAAGCCTTACAGTCCCCACGCCATCTGTCCTCAGCCCGGATCAGTACGACATAGTGCTTACACAGCATGCAACACTGATGCTATACATGTGGGCCATGGGAATCACCGTTGGCCTGGCCTATTATCTGCTGCCAACTGCCATAAAAGTCAGGCGGGACAACATGGGCAGCTATTCTTCATTTGCATACTGGATATGGCTTCTGGGCGGAATATTCATAGTTCTCTCCAGATCTTCCACGCGCTGGTATTTCTACCCACCTCTTGCGTTGCAAGGTACGCTCAGCGGAGCTGGAGCTGATAATTGGCTCGCCATCATCGGCTTGGAAATGATCTTCGTTGCTATAATGATCATCTGTATTGTCGTAATACGCATGATACTCATGGACAGGTCAGAGTCTGTAAAGCTTGGAAACATGTCAATATATGCATGGTCTGTCCTCTTTACCATGATCCTTGCCGTGCTTTCTGCGGGACCTGTTATGATAGCGCTGGGTATGCTGTTCTATGATTTCTTCAATCCTATATTCTTCACAGCATCCTCAGGTAATGTGCTTCTTTTCACAATTCTTTTCTGGTTCTGGGGGCATCCTATAGTCTATATTCCCGTCATCCCATTCTTCGGCCTCATATATGAAATGATGCCCACATTCACGGGCAACAAGGTATACAGCTACAGTTCCGCAGTATTTGGCCTTGGGCTTCTTCTTGTCCTAAGCATGCTGGTCTGGGGGCATCATCTCATGAACTCGGGATTGGGTGTTGCATGGGACCTGTTTTTCAGCACCGCATCATTCTTCATAGTAATCCCGTCAGCAATTACGGTATTCAATTACATAGCAACCATGTGGACTGCCCCACGAATAAGAATGACTACGCCGATGCTTTTCATTATAAACGGGATAATAGATTTCATAATTGGAGGAATCACCGGAGTAATGCAAAGCAATGTCGGAGTAAACGAGATAGTTCATGGGACTTACTGGGTTACCGGACACTTCCATTTCATATTCCTTGGAGTGACAACCGGAATAGCATTTGCCGCCTTTTATGTCCTGTTTCCAACATTCACCAGGGGGAGAAAATACAATGAGAGGCTTGCTGGATGGCATTTTGCGCTTACCGCAATCGGATCATTCATTATGTCGGTTGCGTGGACAACGGGAGGATTTCTTGGTATGCCCAGAGCTGTTGATGGATACTTCCCATTCTTCCAGCCTTTCCAGGATACTGCAATCCTTGGAGGATTGATTATAGGGGTTGGACAGCTGATATTCCTTTACAATATCGCAAGCAGCTGGCTCAAGGCCCCATCTACCGACACCTCAAATATTCTTGAACCTGATTTCCCGGAACCGTCCGGCAGTGCTGTCTCAGGAGGCAGGTAATATGAACGGAAGCAAAGGGGGAGTAGCTTTCGCAGTTATTGTTGTTCTGTCTATTGCTGTTGCGGTTGGATTTGTCATAAGCCCGCAGCCGACGTCAGTTCTTTCGCAGGTAATCCCTCCCAATCCGGCATACACAAATAGCACCACGCTTTATGCTAACGCAGCCGGCTGGGACACTCCAACACAATATGGAAACACCAATGCCGCAATCCCGGTGAATCCTACCCTCAATTATACGGCGGGAACAGTTGTGACATTTACGGTTATTGAAACCGACTCCCTGCCTCACAATCTTTACATAGCGAAGGGTACCAGCGAAAACCTTGCTGCATATTATTCTGTCATCGGGGCCATAAACCCTATTCCCGGATCGAAGTACACGGGTGAATGGTACGCACAGACACCGGGGGTTTATACTTACTGGTGTCAGGTTCACCCAACCACCATGGTTGGTACCATAAATGTGTTGCCTGCAAATTCGACATCCATCAGCAATAACGTGGTAAAAAGCACTGAATTGGCACCAGTGGGAGTGCACTCCCCTGCTATTCAATTAAGCATTAGCCATGCAGTAAATATACAGGATGGGTTTTCTGCCATATCCCATAATTCTCTCGTTCTGAATAATTGCCCATGTTTCGCTGATGGTCCTGGAATCAATTGGATTCCGATTGAGCAGATAGCCACTGGAATAAGGATCTGAGGGTCGCGGTAATGGCACGTTACTTCGCCATAACAATCCTTCCATTCAATATATTATCCAGATAAGGTGATAACAGCTGAAATTCAGCAAAGTTAAATTCAGGTTGGAAATCAAGGTTCAGATGGTGGCTGGATGAGCGTAAACAATTTCATGAGAATCACCAAGGCCGAGATAACAATTTTAATAGACGTTGTCGCAGTCACTGGTTTTCTTGTAGCTCCGCTTGCCAGAACACATCTCCTATTGCTGGTACCTCTTCTAGTATCAGGCACACTGGCTTCGATGTCCGCTTCCCTATTCAACAACATATATGACGTTGACATAGATGGCAGGATGAAGCGCACATCATCAAGAGGTGCCATAATAAATCTCGGAAACAGGAAACTTTATTCCATTATTGCTGTATTGATGCTCCTTGTCTCAATTCCCGTGGCGTTGATCTTCATCAATTTGCTTACAATGATTTTTATCTTGGGGGGTTTTCTGAGCTATGTTTTTCTCTATACCATTATTCTCAAGCGAAGGACCAAATGGAACATAGTTATAGGCGGCATTGCCGGCAGCTTTCCTGCTCTGGCGGGATGGGCTGCAGTAACTAGTTCCGTATCACTCACATCACTTTTCGTGGCATTCCTCGTGTTCATGTGGACTCCTACTCATTTCTGGAGCCTCGCAGCAGGTAATACTGAAGATTACAAGGCGGCAGGTGTGCCTATGCTTCCGGCAGTAGTCGGAATAAAGAGGGGGGCGGAATGGATACTCGCAAACACTATACTGCTTATTGTATATTCGATGATTCCGTTGTTTGTAACAACAATACACCTTGGCATCTTCTACATCCCAATTGCTGCGGGAATGGATGCCATAATGCTTTATTTCGTGCTGTCGTCCATGGCTAGGAACTATTCCCTTGACGGTTTCAAGAAGGCTTTTCATGCGTCCAATTTCTATCTGCTGGTCCTGCTTATAGCTATCTGGATTGCTTTCATATGAAATTGCGAAGCGATGTACTTGCACTTTCATTTCTTTCGCTGGCTTCAACGGTAACTTTTCTCGAATTCGGGATAATCTCAAGGGCAATATTCTATGAGAGTTCCGTTTTTGTCGAGTCAATCGTGATATTTACTCCCGCCATAGTTCTGCCATTTATCCTTTCATTTTATAATTCCCGATTAAAAACCTTGCAATTTTATCTCTCACTAGTTGTGATATCCTATTACGCACTTTTTTTCATATCCGCCCTCTGGGTGCCCAATTTACTTATCTTTCCCCTGATTTCGCTGGTAATCAATGGTTATATTTTCGTGAGGCATTTCTATTCCGGCAGAATCTCAGTTTATAAGATCGCGGTATTCTATTCAGTTGTCTTTATCATGTTCTATCTTTCAGGCCTGTTGAGATTCTATTTCTCCCCCACTCTCTCACCCCCTGTATACGTGGGATCAATATACGACGATGAAAGCCCTGCGGGCGTTCCTGCCTTTTTTGCCGGAGCCCTGGTCACATATACCCGCCTTTTTGTGCTTACTGTGAGCTACCAGGCTTTGCTCCTCTTCACCGGTCTGGCAGCCATACTTACAGAAAACTACACACTGATTTTCAGACACGTAAGGAAGAATGCTGCAGGAAGCAGCGTTAGCGGTTCCCTCACAGGTGCGCTATCAGTCCTGAGCTGCCAGTGCGAAGGCATAACCGCCGCATTTCCAACGGCAGTCACGCTCCTGATCAGCATTGCCATTATTCCACTCATACTTGAAAGCATCGTGCTTCTGGCACTCACGAACTCCTTCCTGATCTTCTTTTACATTCGGGGGAGGAGAATAAAGCTAGTCAGATTTCAAAAACTGTTCAGCCGGAATATGCTGATCTATGTGATTTCCACCGTATTCCTGATCTCCGTTCCCTTTATCGAGACTATTGGTATATATCTGGGGCTTGTCAGGAATCTCTTTTTCTTTGTATCAATTGATATAGTCATGTTCATTGAGGGCATTGTACTGGTACTGGTAATTTCAAGAGTAATACACTTCTCCAGCATCTCGCGCCTGTTTCTCGTTGGTCTGACCACACTGTCATTTGGGATGATGTTTGCCTGGTTTGTACCGCCTGTTACTGTCTATGCATACAGTTACTATGACTGGTTTGCCTTCATGACCCTGACATCTGTACTATCAGGCATTATAACAGGCTACGTTTACGAAACAATGCAACCTAAGGGCAAGCAGGTTTACATGGAATTCATTACCATGATGTTCAGCATGTTTGCGATCATACTGTTCTACCTTACAGTTGAGGGCGACCTTGTTCTTTGGAAGGGGCTTGCCGGGCTTGCGGGTCAGTCAACCCTAAGCATAGCTATCTGGGTGGTCGCGCTTCCCTTGATGTGGATAGCAACAAATGTAAGCCTGAACTCATATGGAGTTAACAATGATCCGGCAGCCTTGGTTTAGATACACATTATTCCTGGCATTTGAGGTAATCATTTTTTCACTCTTTTTCGGCACATATCTGCTGGGTATTTCGCTTCTTTATTATCTGTATCTCGCCCTGACCCCATTATTCATGATCACCCTCATCTACCTGCGAGGAAACCTGCGGGAAAATCTCAGCAGACTGGTACTTTCCAGGGACATAATAATATTTCTCGTGACAATTTCTGCATGGTTCTATATATACGCTGTGTACAGGGATGGAATATCATATCTGGAAGTCATTCTGTATGTTCCTGTTCTCCTTGAGGAAATCAACTTCAGATATGTGATGATAAATTATCTTGCTCCGATTGCCAGAGGCGGAATTGCAGTAATATTGCAGGCATTGCTCTACATGGTTTTCTATTCTGCAGTATTGATAGCCTCACCCGGTGGCTACCCCGGCATTTTTAGCGAGTTTTTCCTGATTGACATGTTCTCGATCGGGTTGATCTATGGATCAATCTACTTCATGAGGAAGAACATCTACATCGACATGGCTATTCATTTCACCCTCTGGGCTATGATTCCGTTCACACCAGCATGGTTAATTTGGCTCCCTTACAGCATGGCACCCGCTTGATCCTCAGATATTGACCTTATGGCGTCTGGGACTTTTTCCTTCTTTCCACCCTTAAGAAAAACAGCGATGGTCTTCCCGTTGCAGTATACATCTCCAGTACCTTTTTCATAGATTACGTGTTCAAAAGCAACACTTGTATTCCCAGCCCTGCTTATATACGTCTCCAGAACAGGCGTGGAAAAGAGAGTTATGGCCTTGCGGTAATCTATCTCCGCCCGGGCAATTACAAAGTTGATCTCGTCTATGTTCCTGAGCATGTCATACTTCTTCAGCAGATCTATCCTTCCAAGCTCAAAATAGGTCAGGTATACAGCGTTGTTAGCGTGCCCCAGTGTATCCATGTCCCCGTACCTGATCTGCAGATCCACGACGGATTTATGTGCCGGCATGATCTATGTAATCATCAAGAAGGCTAATAAATTGTGACGGGCGACGGATGTAAATGTCACTTGCCATGCCACCCAGCTTTATCAAGCGTGAGCCGGCGGTAAGGTCATGGTACCTGAACATTGTTCTTTCCTTCTCATTGCCATCGCTTCGTGAATATGCATACAATACCGGAACAGATACCCTGTACAGGACAGAATAAATTTCCTCAACACTTTCCGGTGAAATTGCAATAGCACCGCTGATCCATTGCGATGAACTTGCTGCGCAATACACCGAGGCTACCCCTGCCAGCCCAGATCCAACCATTATGGGGGCTTTAAAAGACTCACTGGAACATATCTGCGATGCGGATTCCGCGAGTTGTCGTATTGATACATTGCCGCTTCCGGTGTATCTATAGAATGCCATTGTGATGGTAATGCCCTCCTGTTCGGCTTTCCGCAATATCTCGAATTTGCCAGGGTCTGCAGATCCGGTACTGTCAATGTGCATAATGAATACATTGTGCCTGCTGCCTGGGCTGTCCGATACAAAATAATCTATTTCAAGCTTTTCAGACCGGAAAGTACTGTTCCTCAAAGGCATCCAGACAGCATTTCATCCTCTTTAAAATCGTTAGCGGCATGTTTACAACGAAAGCCTTTGGACAATTGGTACTTCTGTGTGACATGCAGTGAATGTCAGAAAATAGTTATGTGATACAGCCATGACCCAGGTGTAATGAAACTCAAACAGTCTTCACTGGACTTCCACGCTTTTATTTCCATATATGGCGATCAAATAGGCAATTCATTCATAAAAAAGATTTACCAGATCTCTTCAAATGAATTTGTATTTCAGATTTACCGGTCAGACATGAAGAAAAGAAATCTTATGGTCTCGCTATCAAAAGGCATTTTCTTCTATGATCCGAGGACTCCCGACGAGGCTTCGACTGTGTCAATGATTCTTAGAAAAAGTCTCTCGGAGCGAAGAATAGTGAAGATAGAACAGATCAATTTCGACAGGGTCGTAAGGATAGAACTCAATACCGGCCAGGAGATAATACTGGAACTTTTCCGTGAGGGGAATCTCATCGTAACTAACAATGGACTGATGGACTTTGTATTTAATCCGCGTGAATGGAAGAACAGGAGATTGATAAAGGGTGAAAAATATGTTCCACCTAGCCTGAACGATCCTTTAAGTTACTCCCTGGAAGACATGAAAAAGGTCCTGGTTGACAGCAAAGGATCTATTGTCCAGACACTGGCAACTAGGATGAACCTTGGAGGCGACGTTGCCGAGGAGGTTGCATACAGGATCGGCGTGGAGAAAGACACACCATCCAGGTCGCTTGAGGGGCAGAGCGCAACGGTACTGGAGACGATAATTGGCATTGTCAGGGAGAGCGAGAAGAACAGGGCATTCTATTATTCAGACGAAGAGGTGGTTTCGCCCGTCCTGCTCACCCATATACCGAAAAACCCGGACAAAGAATTCGATGAGCTATCGGAAGGCTATCGGTACTATCTTGACAATTACCCGGATGAAGTCAGGAAAGAGTCTCCTCTGGAGAGACGGATCGAATCCCAGATGAAGAGCATAGAAGAATTCACCGCACTTATGAACAGGTATCAGGACATGGGAAAACTTGTTATGTCTAATTTCGGGGAAATCTCATCCGTCCTGAAAGAATTCAACGAAAGGGCCAGGAAAACTGGGCTGGGTTCAATCAAGGAAGTGTCAGGTTACCCGGTTGCAGAAATAGACCCCGTCAAGAAGACCCTAAGGCTGATGATTGGCGGAGTCGAGATCATTCTGAATTATACTGTTACACCAGGAGAAAATGCAAGCATCCTCTTTGGGGAGGCAAAAAGCTATCGGGCAAAAATCAAGGGTGCCGAAATCGCAATTGAGCAAACAAAGAAGGAAATGATGGAATCAGCCAAGAAAACTGCTGTGTCTAGAAAGAGGTCTAAATTCTGGTTTGAAGTCTATCACTGGTTTCGGTCATCGGAAGGATACCTTGTAATTGCCGGCAGGGATGCGAAGAGCAACGAGAAGATTGTCAAGAAGCACCTGTCGGACCGGGATATATATGTACACGCTGACATACATGGTGCTCCCAGCACCATTATCAAAGTTGAAGGTGACATTAAGCCCGGAGAAGCAACGCTGAAGGAGGCTGGTTCATTTGCTGTTTCTTTCTCCAGGGCGTGGTCGGCCGGAATCAGATCCGGCACCGCCTACTGGGTACTCCCGTCACAGGTAAGCAAGACTCCGGAGTCTGGCGAATACGTCTCGAAGGGGTCCTGGATAATCCGCGGAAAAAGGAACTACATTTTTGATCTTCCAATAGAGCTGGCAATCTGCCAAACGAGTGAAAACGGAGTAACAATACCGCTTATAGCCCCCGTTTCAAGTTTAGAGAATGTGAATGGGGAGAAAATCATAATAATTCCTGGGAGCCAGAAGAGGTCACAGGTAGCCAGAACAGTTGCGGAGCGTCTGGGCTTTCCAGTTGACGAGATCGAAGGCGTGCTGCCTCCAGGAAATTCGCAGATACTGCAGTAGATGCATAATGCACTAGTTCAGTCTAAGAGGCAAGTTCAGATTTCAGCTTCTCAATTATACCCACATCCTCCGGATCAAGTTTTCGGAATGATGAAGTATAATATGACAGATAGTCCCCGCAATGTATGGTGTAGAGGACTTTTTCCAGAAGAGATTCTCCCCTTGGCCTGATGGTGGTAAATTTTAAGCCTGTCAGTTCCGATGTAATGCTGACTCTCTTCGTGATCTGTTTATTAGCTGTGTCACCTATTACAATCGGGTAGAACTTTTCTCGCAGGTATGATTTTTCAAAGGCCATTATATCATTATGATCAAGTTCAGGAAAATTCAGGCTGAACGCCATGAGCTTTGCGTTTTCATTGAACTGTGTCTTCCATCTTATTCCTGTAGATGCGAATCCTGGAAGGGTAAGTATCAGAGGAATCAACTGGCTGCCAGCAATCTCGCTCGCGATTGATTTCAGGAAACTGCTGTCATCGTCAACGCTGCCTATCAGCCTGTATACCCGGTCCCTTACGGGAGGAAGCAATCCGAATGAGTTCAGCAGGGGAGACAGAAGGTATCCGAGCGCAGATCTTGGTTGAACGCCTCCTGGAACCGTTACCTGCAGACCTGGCAACTTCGAAAGTTTACCGCCGGAACTGATCTTTACTATGTTCGCGCCTGCAGAGTGAGCCTTGGTGGCAGCGGAAATCGTCTCCTCCGTATTTCCAGAATAGCTGATGGCCACGAAAAGAGTTGAAGAATTGACCCATTCAGGTATCTCATAACCGTCGTTAATGACTGTGGGCTTTTCGTGATACAGCTCCTGGAAAATTCTGCCTGCAATACCGGATCCTCCCATTCCTGAGATGACCACATTTTCAAATTCGGCGGGAAGTGGAAATTTAGAGCTGGATCTGAACTGCTCCTTAAGGTTTTTTATCTGTTCCAGAAAGTCCATGGAGCTAAAGGGTATTGTATAATTAAAATCTATTTCATGCAAGGTCAAATTATCATGAATTTTATATTCACTTCCCATTAGTTGATTATGTACATATAGGTATATTATTAAGTGTTCACAAAAATTTAAATATGCTTTTCAATGTACTAACACAGCATGATACTCGTTTACGACAGAGACAAGAAGCATGAATCTGTCGTTGATCAACTTTTCAAGCCTCTTGGAATTCAATATAACACAACCTCTAAATTATCCCAAAATTCTATTGCGGAAGGCACCACGGCAGTAATAATATTCGCGGATGAAAAAATTGACGAATCATCTGCGGAATATATAAAAGCAAATAAAAGAAAAGCGCTTCCGGTAATAATACACGATGGCGAGATTGTGGTTGAAGATACAATTGCACTGACAAGTGCAATGGTGAAATATGACAAGAAGAATATTACCGAGACAAGATCAAGGCTGAGGGACGCACTTTCCAACAAGTTCCTCAGGCATTTGGGGGAGATAAATGATTTTACCATTTATATGGCAAGGAATAATCTCTACCCCGGGCAGAGCTATTATACCAATCCAAAGAATTCGGGAAGTTTCCTGAACCTTATACTTTCCAAGCATGTGGACTGGAAAAAGGTATTCGTAACCTCACGATACAATCTTGCAATGGATGCTCCAGAGGCCATACGCCCTGAGAATTTTATCTGGGTTACGGATTCCCCCGGCCCGCAGAAAAGCAGGCCAGTAAATCTCACATTCATAGTCGATTCGGTGATTAAGAAGATTTCCGAATTGAATCCGTTAATAGTCTATTTTGACGTATTTGATTTTTTGATGCTTTACCATCCATTTTATGAGATAGCGCGCGGTCTCGAGCAAATAAGAAGCATCTGCATGGAGAAAAATATATATCTGATCGCGGTGATAGGGCACTCGTCCATGGATCCCATCCAGTATGGACAGATCACAAGGTACGGTGAGTTGTGGGAACCATCAGATGGGGTGGTGGATGCAGAATGAGAGGTGTTAAGTTTGCCCTATGAAGATCTGATGAGTTTGTTAAAGCAGTTTTTCTACCAGGGAACTGGGAAATCATTAATCATAAAGGGTAAACCTGGCGCCGGAAAGACCACGTTTGCACTGGAATTTATAGGACAGATTAAGGACGATACCCCAGTTTTTTATATGCCCGCAAGGTCATATGATGAGCCACTCAGGGAAAAGTTCCCGTGGATCAAGGAAATAAAGTCAGGAAAGATGTATGCGAACCAGAATCAGGCAAACCTGAATTCTGTGGTAAGATCCTCCCTTGAAAAAATGGAGAAGAGCATAGAGGAGAAACTTACAACGAGTGAGTCTTATACCTATGATACCGGGCTTGTATTCAACGTCAGCGAACTCATGCCAGACATTGAGGCAATGTATGATTTTGTCAATGAAAATATGGGAATGAACCCGATCATCGTTCTCGACTCCATAGACGCATTATCTGAAACGTATAAGCTGGACAGGGAACTGCTGTTTTCAATCCTGCAGAAAGACCTTGTTGAATCTTCCGGAGCTGGCCTGATATGTATCATGGAGGAGAAGGAGAGCACAAAGCTGGAATATTTCTCGGATGGTGTTATAAGCCTTGATTACGCTCTTAACGAACACTTCCTTGTGAGGTCCGTTGTGCTGGATAAACTCAGGGGAGTTTCCGTCGGATCCAGTCCGTTTTACCTCTATACACTTCTCAACGGCATATTCCTTCCTTTCCAGAGAATTCCGGTCATATATCCTGAGAGCAGAAGGGACCACATCCTTAAGGACGAAACCAAACAATTCTCAGTTTCAATGGGAAATCCATCCCTTGCAGTGCTTAACGAGACAGGCGAATCCACAATTCCTCTCGGTTCGGTACTTATGGTGCACAGGGTAAACAACACGAACAACGTGGACGAGATAGTCAAGCTAATAAAGAATAACCTAGTGATGCATACCATTTCGAACGGAAGAGGTGTAATAGACGCTTCTTCAAGCAACTACGAGACTTCAAGAGTAATGTTATCTGCCGCGGACAAGGAGTGGCTCAGTCATTACATTACTGCCGAGAAATCCAAGAAATCAAATCCATATATTATAAATATTGAGGGAAAAAGCGTCGAGGATGATTTTCCCAGTGAAGTCCTGGAATTCTATCTCTCTTCCTCTGCAAAGCCCGCAACGTACATTTTCTCAACCGATTATCTTAGGTTTATTTATGGGGACTCCTTTCTTGGGGGTCTGTCCAATCTCCTTAATCCAATAAGAACCACCGGAATCATAATGATAATAGCAGACGAGGATGACTACCAGAAACTCAGTCACTACGCTAACCTGACAATCCACCTCAGAGAAATCAGGGGGTATGTGGTGGCTAATTCGAATTCAAACCACTATTACGCCGCTTCTGTGGTTTATGATGAAGACAAGTGGCCAGGCATGGTTCTTACAGAGATCGTTTAGACCTTTTCAATGGAAACTATCTCGACATTCTTTACTTTCGTGAAGTTATTCTCATCATTGACAATAAAATCCTCTCCCTTGATCGAATCTACGATTGAAATGATAGCTAGCATAACAAGGGATACAGCTGCTACCTTGCCCTCCGGGAGCCTATCTGCCAAGATCTTTGAGGAAATCTTCAGCCTGTTTCCGTCAGACATGAAATGAATCTCAGGGGATTGTATATTTTCCTCAGTCGTGATGGCGGTGGATGAAAATTCCTTAAACTGTTTCTCCGCTGCAGATCTTGCCCTTTCGAATATGCTGTATTTGTTTCTGTCAATTGATATCAGTATCCCGGCACTATCAAAGTTGATTATGAGTTCGCCCTGGGCAATTATCCTGTACATCTGATCAGCTGCAATTCAGGAAAGTTTAATTGTATATGAAAATTTATGGTTCATGTTTCCCACAGTAAGGCTGAGGCGTACACGAAGGAATGAGAGGATAAGGGATATATTGAGCGAAGTTAGCATAGATAAGGAAAAAATGGTCATGCCGATCTTCGTGGACGAAACGATTAGCGGAAAGCAGGAGATCCAGAACATGCCTGGGATTTATCGTTTTTCTTTTGACTCTTTCAAGAATTATGTAAGTGACATCTATGATCTGGGCATAAGATCAGTGTTACTCTTTGGGATTCCCTCTCACAAAGATCCAACAGGTTCATCGGCCTATGATGAAAATGGCATAGTGCAACGTTCCATTGAGTACATCAAGTCGAAGACCGACATAATTACCATGGCAGATCTCTGCATGTGTGAGTACACGGACCACGGACATTGTGGAATATTGCAGGGAAAGGAGGTTGATAATGACAGCACGCTTGAAGCCTACAGGAAAATTGCCAGAACCTATGCGCAAGCTGGAGCCGATGTTGTAGCCCCCAGCGGAATGATGGATGGGCAGGTGGGAGAAATACGTGAAGAGCTTGACTACGCTGGATACAAGAACACTATGATAATGGCGTATAGCTCCAAGTTTGCATCCAGTCTTTACGGTCCATTTCGTGATGCTGCACAGTCAGCTCCCAGCTTTGGTGACAGGCGATCCTACCAGATGGACTTCAGGAACTCTAACCAGGCTATGCGCGAGATAGAGCTTGACATCTATGAGGGCGCTGACATCGTGATGGTAAAGCCTGCTCTCTTCTACCTTGATCTAATAGAGAGGGCAAGGGACAGATTCGAGATGCCCCTGGCGGCATACAACGTGAGTGGAGAATATGCGATGCTGAAGCACGCGGTGTCGTCAGGGATCCTATCTAAAAGTGCAATTAGTGAAGCACTTACCTCGATATTCCGGGCGGGAGCAGACATCGTGATAAGCTATTTCACAGAGGAAATTTACAGGAGCGGGTTCTGAAAATCCTGTTCAGTATCTACTAAATGTCCCGCGGGAGTTGTGAATTTACGATCATTTAAGCAGAAAGCCCACGACTTAAGTCGTTGGATGAATGCTAATCTGTATACCTCTCAATGGCATTAAGATTCAGGCACGAAACTACTCATGTGAAAACCATGAGGAAGTCATGCATGAAAATCCCCATGCAGTGATTGATCCGGAAGGACTTCAGCATGGGGGTTGGGAATGTCTCCGCCCCGCAGTCTTAGCAGAGGAATGGATAAAGACACATCCCGATTGCATACAGACAGGGATGTATGCAACTGGAGCACTGATACCCACAGACGCGCAACTTTCAGGACTGGAAAGACGCCAAAACTCGGTAATGGGTTCCAGCAAAACTGTCCGGACCGTGAGGGATGAAGACGATAAACGGAGCAAAAGTGAGAACCCCACAAGCTTTAGCTGTGGGAGTATGTCAGATCAGGCTTTCCCGATATCCAGTAGCTTCCTCTCCTTGCGTTCCTCAGCCCTTATTCTACCAAGTTCGTACCGGTTCATGTCTGCAAACCGTATTATTTGGGAAAGTTCTGGATGAGCTGCCTTGACCAGCCTGTACATATCCATTGATATTTTCCTGAGATCGTAGTGTGCCTGCGGTGTTGATCTCAGTTCTATGAAGTAAGTGATCTCCCTAAGGTTCGATCCAACGGTTATAGGGTACTTGAAGGCATAGGGAACTACGTACTGGGCAATGTTTGGACCGTATTTCCGCCTGATCAATTCATATACCTCCTTAGCTCGATCCATGGCGAATCTGAATTTACTTCTATACTCTTCCACAGCCTCGATAATCTCTGGGAAATCGTAGCCATAATTCACGGAAAGAGGATTACGTATTATTGAAAGGAATCTGTGTCTCTGCAGATCCCGGAAGGCACCATAATTGGTGTTGACTTCAAATAGGAAATTGACCGACTCGAATGCGCGGTGGGGCTTCATTTTACGGTTAGTCCGCAATTGAGCCATCCTTGCTATAAGTCCGCTTTTCTCCGCGCTGTCCATTGCTTCTACCATTTCTGCGAGGCTCTGAAGCGATCCGCCGTTCTGGTATAGCAGGAGAGTAATCACCCTGTCAAGTGCCATTTTCCTGTCATCTGAAAAGGCGAGGTGCACCAATTCCTCAGGAACTTTTCCATGCAATTCCATTGCAGTGATCCTGGCAACCTCATCTTCATACCTTGCGATCTCTTCGCTCCTGGCTGACATGGAATTCTCGATGAGTCCAGGAAATTCCTTAAGCAGCTCGCTGTAAATTTTTCTCGCAAGTGCCTCCGATTCAATATCGCCAGAATGCTTCAGTTTTCTTATTAGCTCTATATATGATCTGCCATTTCCGGAAACACCGATGTTTGTCAACGTTGAAGCTGGAAGGAGGAAACGGAGATCATCCAGCGATCTTGCACGTACTGACGAATCATAGGATTTTTTTGCTATGGTTCTGTCCTTCTCCGTAAGGTTTCCATACGGAAGATTTTTCTTCAATTCCGGTGAAAGAAAATCCATTTCTTCTATGGGGTACATTTTCCGGATTGTCTCAAGCATCGGCTCATATAGTTCAGCGTAGGTGCTGAATAGAAGGTTACATACTTCAGTGTACTCGGCCGCGACCTGGCCAGAAATACCAATTTTCTCAGGTCTTGCAAACAGGTAGTTTCCATCAACCTTCCTGTCATATCTGACATATCTTGACGACTTCTCAAGGAAAGATAAACCGACCCGAACCTCCTCAATCCTCTTTGAAACCACGTTTGAAACATTCTGGATCGCCATCTGGGCAGTTACAAGTTCCGATACGGACTCGTCCCCGTATTCAATGAACACTTTTTTATAAAATTCCGTACCTCTCCTTTCATCATTTTCGAATTCCTTGCGGTATAATTCTCTAATGTCAAGGGTGGCAGTCCTGCTGTACCTTGATAGCAACGCACCTCTGTCTATCATCCGCCTGGTGCGAACAAGAAAAACATCATCATCGGTGTTGGAAAATTCATCCATGGTATGTTATTGTGCGTCCAATAAAAAATTTGGTGTAGACAGAAAGGGGATTTTTAAATCACGTAAATTCTATAATGCCAAACAGATAACGCAGAACAAATGACAGATATAATAAGAAAATCATTAGCTGAACTGGTTGGAACGTACATTTTTGTGCTTTTCGGGCCTGGTAGCATAGTAGCTTTTATAGCCGCTTTTAACCAGACACTGAACCCATCAACCTTATTTTATCTGGCTACGACTTTCGGTCTCGGAATCTCCATTGGAATAATGGCAGTGGCAAATATATCCGGTGGTCACGTAAACCCTGCCGTGACTGTTTCACTGTTCATAGCGGGCAGATTTCCAGGCAAGCATGTTGTTCAGTACATCGTGGCCCAACTTATAGGTGCAGTTCTCGCTTCTGCAACCGTGGGATTATTATTTGGGTACAATGTAGCCAATTCCGTACAGTTTGGGGCAACCATCCCCGGATCAAGGGGTCCTTTGATAGCCTTTGCAGGAGAATTAATCATGACGTTCTTCTTCCTCTGGACAATAATGGGTGTTACGTCAAGGACAAACAACACTGCAATAATAGCCGTGGTAATCGGCATATATGTATCTATCATGATATTCATGCTAGCAACAGTGAGTGGAGGATCAATCAATCCAGCTAGATCATTCGGTCCGGCGGTTTTATCCGGGATCCTGCTGAAAGGGCAATATTTTCAGTGGATATACTGGGTGGCTCCAATTATTGGGGGTTCTCTCGGTGCCCTCTCATACAAGTTCATGTATAATGAAAGAGGGAAGATCCATTATGCTCCTGAAAACTGATTTCGTAAATAATCTTATTATTTACCATTTTTAGCTTCCGAAGCGCTACACAGAACCATTGCAAAAGTGCTATATCGATCAGATTAGGACGAGTGTTATTCCATGTTGTCTGTTATTTGCAATTGAAGTTGACAATAACCAGTGAGTGCCTTCTTCTTCCTATCAAAAAAAAATAATTTGGTTGGAGAATTTACCTTCTTTTCTTCTTTTCAGGCTGCGCTACAGGGACGAAATAGACATCAGTAGGACTGAATTTCTGGTTTCTCCTGAACTTTGCAGTTACTGGCATTCCAACGTACAGATCATCGAGGTCAGCGCCAATGAGCCTGGCCATGAAGAGTGAATCGACATTCTCGAATTCAACCATAATCAGATTGAACGGTGTTTCCTTAAGGAATTCCTCACTCCCGAAATAGCACGTTGTGAATGTATGCACCTTTCCTGTATTTGGCAACTGATACCATTCAGTTTCGGCACCGCACATCATGCAGTGGGATCTGGGTGTTGCATAAGTGTACCCACACTTCTTGCACTTGCTTCCCATGATTTTCTTCTTGCCAAGTGCCCTGAAGAATTCAGAATCCTGTGCATAGCTGTGTATATAATCTATTTCGTAATGGGATTTCACTATCAGGGGATCAATACTGTAAACCTCAGTCCCACTCTGTGTCTCTTCCATTTTTGCGTTTGGGTTGATGGTCATTTGACCGCCTCCATTATGGTTGCAGTAACATAAGTTCCCGTTCCCGCATGGCTGTGTATGAGCCCTCTCTTCGGGTTGTTCAGCTGCAGGTAATCATCTTTAAAATGCTTCTTGACAGTTCTCTGAAGCTGCCAGAACATGAACACCGATTGCATTATCCCGGTAGCTCCCACAGGGTGGCCTGAAGCAAGCAGTCCTCCAGATGGGTTGACCGGTATTTTTCCCTTAAGCTCTGATTTACCTTCCTCAATGAACTTTCCACCCTCTCCATACTTGCAGAGTCCAAGATCTTCGTACGTCTGTATCTCTGAGGAAGTGTACGCATCATGAAGCTCTATAAGATCAAGTTCCTCAATGGGATCTGTGATTCCAGCGCCATCGTATGCTTCCTTGGCAGCGGTTCTTCCTGCTCTGAAGGAGTGAACACCGGGATACTTCAGTCCGGAATAATCAGATTCCTTCTCATTTGGAAGGAGCGGAACCTTTCCCATTGGCCTGTCTGATAATCTCATTGTATCAGTTCCAGTGCCTATGCTCTTTATAAGGACCGGTCTGTCAGTTATTTCAAAGGCCTTTTCTTCTGAAGCGAGTATTGAAACGGCAGCTCCATCGGACATTGTACAAACGTCTAGCCGGGTCAGCGGGTAAGCAACCATGGGCGAATTTCGAACGTCATTTACAGTCAGGTTCATCGGGCTCTGAGCATAGGGATTATGTATGGCATTCTTGTGGTTCTTGACTGACACCTTGGCCAGCTGTTCCACTGTCGTACCGAATTCGTGCATGTGCCTTACGGCCATCATGGCATAATATCCGGTATAAAATCCTCCAACGGGGTAATCAAAATTGGTATCGCTCGCAAGGGCAATGAATTCATTTCCTTTCCATGTGTTTACGTGAGACATCGTCTCGAAGCCATAGACTGCGCATGTATCCATCCTTCCGGAGGCAATTTCCTCGTATCCAGTCTGGAATGCGAGTCCGCCAGTTGCCCCTCCCCCCTCAACTCTCTTGCTCGGTTTTGGGGTAAGGCCAAGATAGTCCTGCACCATAATCCCAGACATCAGCTGTCTTTGGAAGTGGTCGGCAAAGTATGAAGCTACAGACCCGTCAATGTCGTTAAGAGTAAGATGCACATCGTCCATTGCATAGTCAAAAGCCTTCTTGACCCGCAACCTGAAGTCCATTTCCGGTGTAGCCTTGGCAAATTTTGTCACTCCGCCGGAAACCATGTATACATTTCTGCCCGTGTGTTTCATCAGTTCGCTATAATACATTGGGGTTAAAAATATCTTGGTTATCTGAAAGCGTTTTTCTGAAAACCTTAATATTTCCAAGAATGATAAAGCACCGTGAAAATAATTGTATTCGGTGGATCCGGTTTCATTGGAACCAACTTTATAAAACTGTTTGGTGCAGAAGAAAATGCCTACTATTCACGTCACAGGTCAAGCGAACTTGATTCCTTCGGCGCAAAGTGGATAGAAGGAGACATTCTGGACGAAGCGAGAGTCATGGATGCAGTGAATGGCTACGACATAATCGTTGCTGCCGCAGGAACTTCCGATGAGAAGGACGAGTCACATTTCGATGTACAGGTCAAAGGGATGAAAAACATCGTAAAGGCAATCAAGAAAGTTGACAAGGATCAAAAACTGATCTACTTTTCCCACATCAACCTTGAGAAGGGGAAGACAGAATATTTCAGGGTGAAAAGAGTCGCTGAGGGCAATGTTCAGTTGGTGAAGAATCATCTCATAGTCCGTCCGTCATTTGTCTTCGGAAGTGAGGATCATATCACCGGGAGGATACTGGATTTGGCCAGGCAGAGTATGGGAAAATTCCCTCCGGATGGAGATCTCAGTCCGGTCTACGTAAATGACCTGATGACAGTTATCAAGAATTCCCTGGAGACAAGGGGAGCAATCAACGTGTCAGCCAGGAAAAAACTGAGCTTTCTCGATGCGATAAACACGGCAAGATCAGCACTTGGACACCACCAGGTAAAGCCAGCGGGTAGGTTATCAAGGAAGAGTTCCATAAGAAAAGCTTCCGAAAAGGGCATATTTACTCCTGAAGAGATCGGCATGTTTCTACTGGACTACTACAGGGACAATACTATGCTTCTCGAAAGATACGTCAGGGAACCGCTTTCCTATGCTTCGTTTCTGGAAAATGCGGCAAGACCCAAAAGTTAGGTCACATCAGCACGTGTCCCATTGCTTCGCGATAAGTGTAAAGACTCAGCTTGTGCAGATATTTCACTGCATAATCTGAAATAAAACCGCTAAAATCACTGTCGGTCCGGGCACCCATCAGATGTGCAAGAGCCTCCTGCATATGCGCGCTTGCGCTGAGGAGGTACGCAGACCTCAGGTCCGCCTTGCTCATCTTCTCTTTCATGTCTATCCATGTCTCCTCTGTCCTTCTGATTTTCTTTCTCTGCTCGTCAAGGAGTTTAATGTCGCTGTCATAGATGCCGCTAGAAATAGTATCCAGCATATCGAGTATCTCCCTGGTTTCCTGCAGTTTTGATCCAGACGAGATAGCCAATCCGATGTTTGCCTGGGCAAGCCTTATGCTCGCCTCATAGAGGAAAAAATCGTGGTTAAGTGGAATTTCTTTTTCGATAAGATCGCAGAAAGCCACGTTGACATTTTCACCTTCATCTATTCCTTCTGCCACGCTTTCACCATCATAAGTAGCTCCGGGCAGATTCGAACTGCCGTCGACGGGTCCAGAGCCCGTTATGCTTGGCCACTACACCACGGAGCTATGCATAACGGCTATTGTCAATGTCCTTTAATATTTTTCCCTGAATCCGTGATTGATGAATAGATCCCTATCCTCTCAAAGTGTAAGTAAAGTTAAATATGGAAAATCCAATAAAGAAAGGTGAAGAACTGGAGTGGTCATCTTTATTTTGATGATAAATTTCAATGGAAGAATCTTGATAAGGCATTTCCTGAACTGTGGGATCTTATAAGCAGCGAGACAAAACAGAACGTCGAAGAAGAGCAATATGACCAGGTTGCTCTTGAGCTGAATATGGCTGAAATAGAGAAGAACAAGAAACCAATGGGATACACGAAGGAAGGATCAAAGTACAGGATGATTTTCCCTCAAAATATGAAGGAGATGATAATCTACAGGGGAGTACCATCCGAAGATATCCGTGAAATTACGGAGAAGGTACAGAAGATACTGAAGAACAAAAAGATCAAGACTGCTGTAGACTACGACAAAATGCTCCTTTACGATATCAGGAAAAGACGAAAGTAAAATCTCATCCCGGATAGATATTATACGCTGTTAAAAATATTAAGAAATAATTATATCTCATCGTGCCATAGGGATTCCATATGGTCAGCAGAATAAAGGTGGTAAACGACATAGGTGAGTTAGTATCAATTTTCCATGCTGCCGACACTGATGTAAAAAGGAGGCTCCTTCTCGATCTAGCATCGAGCTGGGTGACTATGCCGCAGATAGACGAGAAATATGGAACACTCGGAAAGAAAGCACTCCTCTATCTTGATAAGATAAAGCTCATCGAAAGCCAGTGGATAACCAGTGAAAAGGGTCCAGAAAAGGCATATCATACTTATTATACCAGTGTGCAGATCAATCTACTGGGGTCCATGGGTGAACTGGCGGACATAATATATGCAACCACATTTTCAGACGCTGATCTCGAGAAGTACGAAGAAGGAATAAAGGGAATGATGGTTGGCGGCGAGGGCGTATTCATGGGTGAAGTGGCTGAAAAACTCGGTATATCGCAGACACTCCTCAGGGGCATTGTTAAGAGATCAAGCATATTGCAGATAAAAGGGTTCAAGATCGAACTTATTGAAGGCCAGTAATGGAATTGGCGTGATTGCACAGTGCCCAGCGTGAATGTTTTACGGATAGGCCATAGGCCTTACAGGGACAAGAGGATTACTACTCACGTAGCTCTTGTATCCAGGGCTTTCGGGGCTTCTAGGATCTACGTTGACAGTAGGGATGAGGCTCTTGAAAATACTGTAAAATCAGTGGTTTCAAATTTTGGAGGCGATTTTTGCATCGAAACTGGCGTGAACTGGAGCAAAGAATTAAGGGATTTCAAAGGCGTCAGGATTCACCTAACCATGTATGGTTTACCACTGGACAGTGTCATTGGGAAAATAAAATCAAGAGCAGCCAGTGAGGACATGCTCGTCGTAGTTGGTGCCGAAAAGGTGCCACCTGAAGTTTACCAGATCTCTGACTTCAATGTTGCAATAATGAATCAGCCACATAGCGAGGTTTCGGCTCTCGCGATATTTCTTGACAGGCTTTTTGATGGAAGTGATAAATCCTCAACGAATAGGGCTAAATTCAGGATCATTCCAAGGGAAAGGGGGAAGATGGTGAGAATATTCCCGGATGAAGCCGACTGCCTCAGAATACTCGCGGATGAGGGGGCAGGCGATGCAATCATGGCCCATTCCATGGCAGTTAAGGATCTGGCGGTCAGAATTGCAGCGCTTGCAGATGCCAATGTTGACCTGGTTACATCCGGTGCATTACTTCATGATATTGGCCGGACCAAGACTCATGGGATAGATCATGCCTCCACTGGCGCAAGGATTCTTCGGGAGAGAAACATAGACGACTCTATAGTCAGGATCGTGGAGAGACACACCGGGGCGGGAATAACTAATCAGGAGGCAACAGCGCTCGGATTGCCAGAGGGGGATTATATGCCAGAAACCCTCGAAGAGAAAATCGTTGCTCAAGCTGATAATCTCCTTTCCGGAGAGAAGAGAATATCCATGCAGGAAACAGTAAATCACTACATTTCAAAAGGGCTGGATGAAGCAGCATCAAGAATAGTCCGACTCCACAAGGAATTGTCAGATAAATGTGGCATTGACCTGGACATGCTTTGAACATACATCGCTGACTCCATTAAATGGATGACTGCAGACCTTGTCTAAGTTTTTTAGAGAAACAGCCATACTGCGAAAAGATTAAAAGTAAGAAATCTCTTAACCATAGTTGTCTTGCCGCCGTAGCTCAGCAGGTAGAGCACTCGGCTGTTAACCGAGCGGTCGTCGGTTCAAATCCGACCAGCGGCGTTGGGGCTGTAGCTCAGCCAGGTAGAGCGCCTGGCTCATAACCAGGTGGCCGTCGGTTCAAACCCGGCCAGCCCCATTCCCTATTAGGTTTAAACCTAAAAATAGGCATGTAAATCAGGGAGGTTGCTTATATACTCAGCACCCAACATCTCAATTTTTTTTGTAGTAATAAAAATGAATACATGGTCAGTTATGCCATTTTTCAAAATGATCCTTCTCAGATTTCTATGCCATCCATCTGTCCACTTTTGGTAAGGTTGCCAAAACTGGACACCCTTAAGTTCATTCTCCATCACTCTTGGTATGAGATTACCTTTTGGAGATTACATCGGCTTAGAATCGCTTCCTAAGAGGTCAGGAGTTATCCCATTGTGATCTTTTACAATTCATGCAAGGAACACGACTTAAATAGAAATGACGGAATAAATAACAACTCAGCGTGAGTTTACATCGATCAGGTTTACTATTTCGATAAAGCCAGTCTTTCACTGAGTTTTTTCATTAGCACTTCAGGGTGCTATTATGCTTAGAAGTTTTCTGTTATTGTTTTTTCCCTTATAATTGATGATTTGTGATTAATTCGTATGGAAATGTTTTTATTCACAGGGTGCATACATGTGTGTGCCAGGAATAGTGTGGAAATCCATTCATGGAAAGAAATACATGGTGCTACGATGGAAGAAGTGGCAGAACGGCCAGTCAAGGGTGGTGAAGGAGATATACATCGGTGATGCCGAAAGACTTGCCAGGACTCTTGAGAATCCTGGATATGATATATCGGTGACATCACTCTCCTACGGATCAACTGCCTCCATACTTGCAATGGAGAAAACCATCGGTATCAAGGGCATAGTTGATGGCATTGTCGGTCATAGTGGAAATGGCATGTCACCAGGAGATTATGCCTTACTGTTTGCAATGAACAGGTTATCGGACCCGAGATCAAAGAACGGCATAGGAGAATGGATGAAAAGCGATTATGCATCCACCATATACCCGGAAGTATCGTCACAGGGTTACTGGAACATGATGGATCGATTCACGATGGATCACATCAAAAAAATAAAGGAAGAGATCAGGGACAGGCTGATATCCATGGGCTACGATCATTCCAGGATGTTCGTGGACGGATCAAATTTCTATACCTACATGGAGGAGAATGATATTGCAAAAAAGGGACACAACAAGGCTCATAGATACGATCTGAACCAGATATCCTACTACATCGAAGCAAATGAGGATTACATACCGTTCTATGGTGATTCGTACCCAGGCAACATGCATGATTCAAAGACATTCGGTATGACGATGGATGCAATACCTAAATCATCAATACTGATATTTGACAGGGGATACAATTCCATGGAGAATATACAGAAAATCAGGAAAAGAAAATACATAGGTGCGCTCGTTCAATCGGATCACAGGGATCTCACGGGGATTCCGGTGAAAAAGGATTCTTTCATCGAGACAAGGAAGACTGTATACGGCATTGATCACAGGATCATTGTGTATCACTCCTCAAAGCTTGAGAGGAAAAGAATCATGGCATTCATGAAGATGTTCAGGAAAGCCTATGTAAAGGTGAGGAGCATAATGGAATCCGGCGATTTCGATGCATTGGATCGAGCGAGAATATACCTGGAGTCCATGCAACTTCAGGAAACCATTCTGCTGCCTGATGTGACCATAGCAAGCGGCAGGATGCATTCCAGGTTGGAAATGCTTGGGAAGAATGCACTGTTCACAAGCATATCCGATCTTCCGGGAGATGAGATAATAGGTCTATACAAAAAACGGAACAGGGTTGAGCACTGCTTCAGGACGATAAGCATGCATGATCTGATGGCACCGGAATATCACTGGACTCCCCAGATGATAAGGGTCCACATGCTCTTCTCCCACATTGCGTATCTCTTCCTTGCACTGATATACAACAGGATCAGTGAGATAACATCCCTTGCTTCAAGCATCGATACACTGAAAACCATAAGAATAACATTCCTCTTGAGAAACAAGGAGGTAAGGAAGGTGGTGACATCGCAGAACGAACATGGTATCAATGCCATGAAAATCCTGGGAATAGAAAATGCGAATTAGCACCCTGAACCTGATTGGCATTTCAAACAGGAATAGAGCCACTGGGAAGTGTCAATAAAAATAAACCATGTATAGTCACATAAACGAGTTTTATTTTCGATAACGCAGTTTTATATTATTCAAAGGTCGTTTAACGCTCATTTAACGGGCACTCAAGCTATTCGGTATTCGGAATCCAAGGCGGCGTCAACTTTTGATATTCTTTTGAAGTTCTGCCATCCATCTTGATACGTTTGGGGGAAGGAACCTGATCTTCTGAATCTTGCCGCCTGAGTCAAGGTATGTTATCTCAATGGAAACCCCCTTAGAGTCCCCATTTACTAATGGAATTCCTTGCCTAATATTGGCAAGCCGGATATTTGAAAGTGGGATCTCTTCTGGGGGAAAGAACCGCCAGCTGGAAAATATGAGGCGCTCCGAGGTGAGTGCGACGGAGACATCATGAACAATGCTCTTGTTCAGACCACCCAGCTTATATCGCCTACCCAGGGGTTTGACAGACCTGCTGGAGATGATAAGCCTCTCATCCTTCTTCAGGTTAACCAGCAGGTCATTGGAATCGGCAGCGTAACTAGTCACTTCATCCTGTTGCATGAGAGTCATCATTGAAAATGCGCGCTCTCCTTCTCGATTCAGAAGGTATTGCTGATCATCGTCGCGCATAAGTACATTCTCCATTTTCTTCAAATGAAAGCTGAGCGAACCTGTGTTTTCACCCGTGGTCTGCATGATTTCAGTGAACCCTGCCCGTTTCCTGTCATGAAGGAATAAGATTATTTGTCTCCTGACAGGATGCGAAATTATATCATATATTTCAAAGTTGTTTTCCAGTTTTACCATTGGTACCTAACTTAATCATCCAAGACCATTACATAGGCTTTTTGCAAAGTGAAGTTGGGATTCTTTCCAACCAGTCTTGGAAAGAAGACTTCTGAAAATATTGGCATCACGTATAGCCGCGATGTTTCCGCCCACACCTCATGCAGATTGCCACGCACAGTCCTCGCCTGCAGGCGATCATTGTCAAAAAAATGAGGCTTTTCCCCACTCCAGCTCGATAAACAAGAAACCTTAGAATTCAAAACCTGTCCATTCCATACAGTCCTCTTCGCTAGCATGATTGATGAGGGAACATTCTTCAGGAATGATCAGGCAAGGTGGCAGATCATGTTCATCTGTTCATCAAAGCCGATCCAACAATGTCTCCTCATTTCATTGTTCAGCAGCTGAAGGGCTATACTTCAAGGACACTTAGACAGGAATTCCCTGCACTCCGTAGCAGATTGCCTACGTTGTGGACAAGAAGCTACTACGTTGAATCCGTTGGGCACATCTCTGAGTCCGTGATCAAGAAATACATAAAGGAGCAGAAGAATGTATGATCTTGACATATAAGATTCGTCATGGAAGGGATTTCTCCGTTGAACTTGAAAAGGGAAGACAGGTAGCACAGTATGCCATAGACCACCGTACCTTTTCATCGAAGGACGTCAAGCATTTTGGCTTGAAATCGGCAATATCCAACCAGATTCTGAGAAAATATTCAAGAAACTGGAATGCCAGGAAGGTCAATAGGGTAAAGCTGACTGTACCGGCACAGGGGATCAGGTTCAATCATGAAGGGAGGACAATATCCGCGCCATCCCTTAAGTTCCAGATAAGCTATATGTTCAGGAATGATTTTGAGAAGATCAACCAGATCGAATTTGATCATATTTTTGCATACATTTCCCTGACTGTTCCAGAGAATGCAATGATAAAACCGGATGCATATCTTGGCATTGACCGGAATACAACAGGTCATATTGCAGTAGTAGGCAATCCAAAAACAGGGAAGGTATTGAAGCTTGGGAAACGGGCTGAACATGTGCATAAGAAATACAGGAACATGCGGAAGAACCTCCAGAAGAAAGGCAAATACAGGAAGGCGAAAAGAACAAAGAAAAGGGAAAGCAGAATAGAGAAGGATATTAACCATAATGTTTCGAAAAAGATAGTGCAGGAAGCTAAGCAGAATGGAATGGGAATCAAGCTCGAATATCTCAAAGGGATAAGAGAAGTAAGGTCGGGCAGGAATTTCAGGTATTCCCTGAATAGCTGGTCATTCTATCAGCTTGAACAGATGATAGAATACAAGGCCAGACTACTTGGAGTACCTGTTGTATATGTTGATCCGCACAACACCTCAAGGGAGTGTTCAGTATGTGGACAGATAGGTAACCGTTCAGGAAAAAGTTTTAAGTGCCAGTGCGGGCACGTTGATCATGCCGATGCCAACGCCTCATTCAACATAGCGTTGCGCCCAGCATTTGAGGAAGGCATAGATCGATTGTATGCAGACAGGGATGCATGCAAACGGAACACTGATATCCCCAAAGAGGCAACGTTATGAGCGATAGCGACCTCAGAACCCCACATGCTTTAGCTGTGGGAGTATGTCAGGTCCATTATAACATTAGGACAATTTTTATAGATAAATATTTAGGAAGCTGGATGCACATTTTTATCTTTGAATTTTATCAGGCATTTCCACTTGGAAAGAAATATATATAATATAAAAGTTAAGCAATTATGATTGTAGAGGAAATAGATAAAAAACTCGACATGGAGTTATCATTTTCTATGTCCTCAAAGAATCCACTTGCATCGTTCGCAGAAAAATTCCATATTTTTTCGCTTTCTAACTGGATTTTCAGGAATGCGATGTTTGAATTGTACTACATTATCCCGGTATCCGAAACAGTTACAAACGAAATGAGAATGTTTCTGGAAGGCATGGGTGCCAAGAGAAAGGGCGATGTCTGGATAATTCTCAGGGGGACAGAAGCTGCACCACGTATCCCCATCATGAAACACCTTATGGAAGTGGAATCTCTAGTATTGAATTACAGTTACCTTGAGGGCAATATGGTTAATTTCAATTTTAGGTTTCACAGTTCTCAAACGGAAAAAGTTTCAGATGCGATTATGGACCTTACTGAGAATAACGTGGAATTTAGAAATTTGGTCATCACGAAAGGCAACGGGCTGGTTTCGCTGATTAATTTTATAAGTCGGAAAACACCGCTCTGTTACACTCGGTTTATGGCCGAAGTTTCTCACCCTACTGCCCTTAGTCTGGGAAATGCGGTTGATTTTACCTGGGAAAGAGAGGCTCGGTTCCAGACAGATAATTCTAGTGTAGGATCGTTATTTTACATGGAAGGGAATCAAACCGATGTTGATCTAAGAGTATTTTCTGAAATATCCAGACAAGACGGAATTTTTGCCTCCCCCTTAACGTGGCCAATGCTGGATTTTTATTCAAAACTTGCCCTAGAATTTCCGATTCCCGTTATTTCAAGGACTCAAAAATTTTCACGTTCAAGCATTTTCCTTGATACGATTCTTCCTGTATCTAATCTTGATGATCATTTGCGAGTAGCAAACAGTACCAGACTGCAGTTTCCCGATGAAAAGCTAACGCTTTTTGAACTGAAGTACCTGTAATATGTCCGCTCTACAAATCAGTTCCCTTATCTTCAGTACTTCCTTCATTTGTGTCATTATCACTGAAATTTTCGCCGGACATAGCAAAAATATCATCGATGGATGCAGTCATCTGAATGCCAAGGTCCCATTCCGGGTACTTTATCCGAGCCTGACCGATTATCTTCATGTAGTCCGGGACAAAAGTTGAGGGCAGCCATATTCTCCCTGTGACAACATTACCATCATATCTGTGGATGGAATCATTGAAAATGTTCAGTTTCTCTGCTTCGGAGACCATATATTTAATTACGGGGTTTACTGTGTAAGCTTCGTACAGATGATCTCCCCTTGAAATGGTTACCAGTTCATAGCTATCTGCGTTTTCAACTTCCTGTGAAAAATGGTAAATATGATGAAGTTTAAAGTCCCCACTGTCGTATTTTCTTATGCGTATCCACGGCTTACTGAACACTATTGTACTCTCTGAGAAGATGGAGCGTTTTGGTCTCATGGTAAACTCGATTCCTGCAAGAGGAACGAGGGCGGAAATTTCTTTTAGGGTTGCAAGCAACCCTCTCGACTTTCCAAAATAGTCGATAAAGAATCCTTCACTGGTCTTTATCACACTAAGCAGGGCATCAGATACGCTGCTTGTCAAGTCAGCGTGGAACCTTATCCTCATTCGCATGAGACCTTCTTTCAGCAATATCATATCAATGGTAACGGACGGCTTGCTCAAGATCAGGTTTATCGCCTCTTTAACAAAGGGCTCATTTATTTCTTCACGCACAGACCATAGATCCTTTGTTTTTTTAGCGCCCATCATCGTCAATGATCTTTTCCCCTCACTTGACTTGTCTGCATTAAGAGGAAAATAATAGATAACTTCCATTTTCTCCTCGCTGTATAGTAGAAAGCCAATCGCGCTTTCCCCCAATCTTCCTGCTGCTTCCAGTATTTGATCTTTCCACTGAAAACTAAAATCGCATTGCATAGTGAGCTTCCTGTCAAGTTCAGATGTAAATTTTATTTTTTTTTCGAAATTCATATGCGATGTTCGCTCCCCACTGGATGCTGATATTACTACGCTTAATTATTTTTGTACTATCCCTGTCTAACTACCAATATGGGATACTGTTGTGATCCTTACTATCTTTCCATGCTATAGATTTATTTACCATCATTGATAGCGATTGCGTGTCTCCGGAGTATACATAGCGGATAAATACTATGTTTGTACTCATTTAGGCAGGTAATGGTTTTCCACTCAATACCATCCTCTTTGATTCTAGCTGCTCATTATGATGCATATTCTACTTCGTTTCAACAACGATTCTACCGTATTTCGGCCTATTCCATAAAATAAGATCAATAGCTGAAGGATAGAACATGGCATACTAATCGCCGCAGAACATTGAAGAACCCTAATTTATATATTCGGGCGGCATTTACTCGTATGACCGAAGAAGATGTTCCCGAAGGAAAACTCTGGGTATGTCTGCATTGCGGCAAGCGGGTCAGGCGCACTTCACACCCTGGAGATTTTACCGGCGGGGCGTGTCCAGCACGAAGTGACGGCCGCCACAACTACAGTTGAATACGCAGGCAGTAGTTTTAAAAGGCGTATAATTCAGATTATAAACTTTCTGAGTGTCGGGATAGACTCCAGATCTGGATTCCCTTTGAGAAAATACTATCGTTGATATGTCCCTTTCTGGGGCAGTAACTTTTATACTTCTTTTTTTGTTTATCCATCACCTGAAAAAGCCATCATAGTTGTTCCAGTTAGAACAAATGTAGCGAAAATGTTTCTACTTATAAATCAAATTGATACATGCACATTTTAGGGCATCGTATCACTCTAAACATAACGGGTCTGCCGGGATTTGAACCCGGGTCTCCGGCTTCGAAGGCCATAAGGATATCCTGGCTACCCCACAGACCCATTCCTCATTGCACACTTTCATAAAGAATTGATCTTGCAGGGATCAGAATTTAAGTGTGGACTGAACTTCATTCCCATGAGGAAATAGGTTGTCTATGTTACCTTCTGATTCAATATAATCAAACAAAGAGTATAACGGCTTCACTTTCTTTGACCTCTCTGGTCTGTACGGCGTAAGGAAATTGAAACAGATTGAGCATTTTGTCACAAACGATGATACCATGCGGCAATTCCCGTCTGAATTGTAGATACAGAGTTCGGTATTCGGAATGTAGTTCACCGCCTGAGGATTTCGGCTATCTTGGCCATCTCTGCAGAAGCCTTCTTCCCCGTAAATATTCCCTTTATGAGTCCTATGACAGAATCATCGTCTGCAAATTTGGCCCTCGCAAGCCCGAGGATAAGAAATGGATAAAATATCACGTTGTAAAGCGCGCTTCCATCCCATAGGTCAGATACAATTTTCCTTGACTCACTATAGAACGTTTCGGAATCTCCTCTCTTCAAGGCCATTGCAGCATCCAGTGCCCTGGCTGAATAGTCAAATTTCATAACACCTGTGCCGGTTGGAAGAGGGCTCAATTTTAGTATTTCATCGAATCTTTCAGTTGCGATAAGGTATATTATCTTGTTCAGTAGCGTTGTCAACTTGCTGCTGAAGTCCCCCATCTCTTCAGAATACTTCTCAGAAGCCTTTAAAGCCATTTCAGCTTCATTTTTCATTCCTTTCATAACAAATATGTTTGACCAGAAACCAAGGTAAAGAGGTATAAAATCTTCCAGCGAATTGAAAACGGTATTGAAATACTTGAGGTCTAGTTCCGAAACTTTGCCCATTTTAACCATTATGAGGTGTCGCAGGCTTTCGGACGCGTTTTTCCAGTCAGGGTTTTCCGTCAGGTTGGAAATTTCTACAGCTCTCTCCGAGAAGGGCAATGCCTTTGCAAAGTCCAGGGCCTCAGTATAGAAAGCAGCTATGTACCTATTATAGATAAATCGTATGTCATTGTCCTGAACAATATCCAAAAGACCGTCCATGGTCTTCTCATACGACAGGGACTCTTGATTTTTGCCAATAATGTGTAGTATGTCCATGATATTGTAAACGGCGTAGGTCCTGATTCCTACGTCTCCATTTATATATGTATTCTCCAGCAACTCCCTGAGCATGTCTAATGCCTTCTGGAAATTGCCTTCGAAACTTTCAATGATTGCAAGGTCGTGCATATTCCTGTTCATCTGGCGGATTTTTCCGCGCTTCCTTTCAATCTCCAATGCTTCGCCATACAGCTTCTTTGCCTTGTCAAGCTTGAATATATCGGCATTTGCCGCAGCCATTGTCGTAAGTACCTCATCAATCTGTTCATTTACGCTATATGCTTGTGCTATTTCCATCGCTTCACTTGCCATTATAAGGGCTTGCGACGATTTCTTGGTTCTGAGAAGATAAGACCCCTTGGCAACCATTGCCATTACCCTTTCCTCCGGTGAGAGACTCTTGTCGGCAAGCAGCCTCTCTATTATTGTGGCTGCTTCATCATTTCTTCCCAGGTAGATGAGAGCAGAAGCTGCCTTCAGCTCGGGTTCCTTTCCAGCGATGTCGCTGAAGTCGTTTTCCCTGAAGCATTTGAGAGATTGTTCAAACTTGCCCACAAAATAAAGGGAATTGCATTTGATCAACACAGCATAGCGTTTAGTACCGGAATCCAGCTTATCCTCTACAAGATCAAGGAACGCAATAAGATCCATGGGTGAAACAAAGGAGTTGATAAGCTGCTTCCATTTGCTTCTTAAAATTTCTCCTATCCTATCGTAAAGCCCTCTCTCTCTCAGTATATTCAGTTTTGTCTGGAGTGATAATTCATCAAATGAAGAACTGTTGATCAACTGATCTGCAATGTCGAGTTTCCTTACATCTGAAACTTTTGAACGTATTATGTCCGTCATCCTGCGCCCGGAGATTCTATATTTAAAATTGTTGATGGCTATTATCCCGTTGCTGTCCAGTGATTCCATTACCTTGTAGAGGTCTGATTTTGATACCGAAGTTATCCTGCTTATGACATCGAGATCGAGTTCCTCCCCGCTCAGTGCCATGGTCCCTGCGACTTTCATCTCAGTCTCGGAGAGATCAGCGATCTTCTTTGCGTAATAATCATCTATTGCAGGCGGTATGGGAAGAAACCTGAAAAGGGCCTCATTCACTTCCTTTCTGTCGTTGATAATTCCTATATCTTCATAATATTTCATAGCATAGTTTATCGTGTTAAGGTCTCCAGAGGATAGCCTGAAAAGGTCCATCGTAAAGTTCTCAGGAAGTTTGTAGCCCATCATCTGGGTGTAAAATCTGGCATCATCATAGTTCGGTTCCCTGAGGTTAATTATGTGTATCTGTGGTTCCGTTGCAGAAACGATGATAAAATTAAACTCTGAGGTATACCCCTGGTTTCTCTTTGGCTCATTGTATGTACCAATCAATGAAAATCCTTGTTTAAGTGCAGTTCTGGAAAGGTACAGGAAAAGGTCCTGGCTTGAAGTGTTCAGCCGTTCAATCCCCTCAATTATTACAAGAATTCTCAAGCCTTTATTATCCGTGAAAAAATTATCGAATTTCCTTATTATTTCATTCATACCTCGCTCTTCAACCGTGTCATACATTGCGTTGAGTATATAGTTAAACGGCTGGTACGGCATCGATTCCTGGGCTATGTTCCCGGGGAACCTGTATACGAGGTACCCGTGTTCAGTTGCCAGTGTCTGTGCCATGTCCATAATTTTTTTCTTTCCTCCCGGAAATTTTCCGGATACTAAATGTGTGGAAATCCCCTGTTCTCCTTCCGAAAGGAATTTCCTGATATGATCCCATGTGGATTGCAGGGAATCTAATTTTTCCATGGCATAACTCTAAACAATGGGTGGTATTAAATGTTAACGAGTAAGCTAGCCAATCTTTATAGTCTCAACAAAAATTATACAAGGTGGAAAGATTAGAAAATAACATCCTCGATATGGAATGCAATCTTTCTGTAACCGGAAACCTGCAAATGTTTCAGATATCGAAAAAATTTCAGATATTTGCACCAGCTATGCCCTTAATCAGGAAAAACAAGGCCGAGATTTTCTTTTTCTTGCCGGAAGAATCCAGCCAGAATATTGAAAGGAGGATATTCCTCGAAAAGTACCAGGCTAAACTTTCCAACAAAACCTGGTTCATTTTGATAAGTAGCGATAATCTAGCAGATATCCTGCCACTTGTTCAGCTTTCGGAGATAAAATCGGTCTATTTCGAAATGATGTACATGCAGGAAGGTGTCTTTAACATTAACTTCAAATTCCACAGTTCTGACATAAAAACTGTATCGAGCTACATAATGGAGGCTCTATCCTCAAGCACTCAAAACCTGTCCATAAAACTGGCGTATATGGGATCAAGGAAAAGTGTCGAGGATTCATTGAGAGTAATTTCCTCACATTTCATGCTTTATTCAGTTACATTTGCATCCAAGCCGCCTTCGCAGAACAAGCTGATTGAAGAAAACCCCCTTGGTCTTGAATGGAGGAGATTCATCAGATTTCCCAGTGAGGAGGAAAACATACACGGGTTATATAAGATAATGGGAAAGCCCCACTCACTCAACAGTGTTAACGTAATAAGCGAGGCGGATGGAATCTATGAGACTGTCACAACAAACCCTGTTCTTAACGAATTTTCCCTTATGGCTAACTCCCAGTCTCTGGCAAGATTCTGTGAAAATCAGGAGTTCGACGGAAACATCCTCCTGTCTTCTTTTGTAACTATGGAGAGCCATCTTCACTCATATATATCGCTGGTTGACGAACTTAATAAGAAGTTTAAGGACTGGTCTATTTACATTGAAAGAGTGATTCCAGTTTCTGATATCACTTCTCAGTAGTTGAGATATATGCGCCTGCCGGATTCAGTCAGCTTGGTCCTACCAAATTCTGTCATTCCCCGCATTTCCTCAATTGAGAATATTGATCCATCCCTGCACAGTTGAAAGCCGTCAACCGAGCAGGAGTCGCAGACACCTATTCCACACTTCATCAGGCGTTCCATGGCGAATTCAGCTCTGATTTGCCTGCTGTTAAGGAAATCATATATTTTCTTTAGCATGATCTCAGGTCCGCACACATATGTCATTTTATATTTCTCCAGATCTATGGTACCGAGGGCATCGATGGGATTTCCACGAATTCCAGCAGAACCGTCATCCGTAACCTCAAAAACCTTCCCCCCCTTTATTCTGTCACTGAAGAGAAGTTCAGCAGCAGTTCTCGCGGAGACTATGGCATCACTATCCTTTGTGATGAGAGGTCTGAGGGAAGCCATTCCAGAACCGCCCCCTACCAGAAGTGTTGGTCCCCTGACAGTTGAGAAAGGCCTTCCATAGGGTCCCCTGAAAAAAATCCTGGATCCTTTAGTGAGCTTTGTGATAGCGTCTGATGCTGGCCCATAGCTCTTTACAGTGATTGATTTTATTGTGTCGGTTGAGGACAGTGAGATAGGTATTTCGCCTGTTCCAGGGACCCAAGCCATAATGAACTGCCCTGGCTTTGCCTCCTGTTTCCACTCAAAGTATATTGTTTTCACTGTGGGTGTGTTTTCTTCCACGTTGATGACTTCAGAGTGCATCATTTTCTGATCGCCGCTCCGATGATCTCACGTATGGACTCAATCTTTTCTGCCTTCATTATCTTACCAGTTTCCAGAGACAGTTGTTTGAAAATATCCCTTCCATCTGAATGTACAGCAGTTCCAACTTCGACGCAGGATGCTCCAGCCATTATGTATTCCAGGGCATCTTCGCCGGTACGGATTCCTCCGACCCCTATTATTTCCTTCCCGGTTTCCCGCTTCACCTCATATACATATCGAATGCCCACAGGTTTTATGCAAGGCCCAGACAGTCCCCCATAGGAATTGCTGAGTACAGGCATTCTTGCGTAGATGTCAATAGCCATTGCCTTTACCGTATTTATGAGGACGTACGCATCAGCTTTCTCTGCCGCCTTTGCGATTTCCAGGATGTCACTAATATTCGGGCTCAGCTTAGCAAAAACCGGTATTTTTACCGATCGCTTCACTTCGCCAACTATGGACTCGACAAGATCCGGATCAGATCCTACCTCCTGGCCGAATCCCTTCACGTGCGGACAGGAGAGGTTAAGCTCAATTGCAGAAGCCCCATATTCTTCCATCTTCCTGGATAATAAGGCAAACTCTTCTGCAGTTGATCCAAATACACTTCCAATTACCGGCTTCATGGATTCTCTTGCAATCTTCATCTCTTCCCCGAAATTGTCGATTCCAGGATTCGCAAGCCCAATTGCATTGATCATGTTCCTCCCGTCAATCTCTACGACAACAGGAGTACGGTATCCGCTCCTTTCAGAGATACCGATGGATTTAGTCACAACAGCTGCAGCTCCTTCGTCCAGTACTCTCTTCATCGTGTAGCCATTTTCATCCAGTATGCCTGAAGCGAGAATAAATGGGTTATCGAGCCTGATACCGGATATCTGCGTATTTAATCTGTTCATGGTGTCCTTCTTCAGCAGATCATCGCTGGTTATAAAAGGGTTAGGAGCAGTCCAGATAAAATACGCGAACATCCCCTTGAATGAATGATGGCATTGAGATCTATTGGAATTCTTCTGCAGGGAAATGATCCAGGATTATTATCTTCTGTGAATCTCTTTTTGTGATTGCGGTATTAGTCTGTATCCTGATTCCATAAGCATAGAGGGTCGAATATATCATGTTGACTTCTATATTTGACAGGAACATGTTTCCACCAAGAAGCGAAAAGGCCCTGCAGGCGGTATTGTTAGCATACTTCATCACCAGCTGGTCGGAAACGGATAGGTACTCGCGGATAAGTTTATCCGTGATATCGTTGCTGATAACCACGCGAGACGCTCCGGATACAAAGGTGTCAATAAGATCTGGAACCCTGTATGGGTAATTCATCACGACAAGCTCAAAATATTTTGACAAATTGCCATATAGCTTCAAATTTGGAGCCCCTGACCTGATCGAATCCAGATCTACAACAAATAGGTCTTCAATACCACTTTTAAGCAGGTCTTCAAGTGTACGGTTATCTCTTATTTCTCCATTCTGAATTGTGATGCATTCCATTGGACAGATATGGATGTTCATTCTATATAAATAGATGAATCATTATCTGCAGTGATAAGGAATGTCATAGGAAATTTATCCGTTGGAAAGATATATGTTAAGATTTATAAGAATTTTTAGATGCCTGCTGCACTAAGCACCAAAAAATTATAACTGCATATGTGCAGTCGTGGAAAGAAAACATTAAATTTGCGTTGCCGTTAGCTTATCCATGGTAGAAGCTCCCCCGCCATATGCCATAAGGCTGCAGAAGCTCCTGGTTCCAATGGGGAAAGGCTACCGTTCCAAGCGCGTGCTTCAGATTGCCTTTGACCTAGCGCGTTCATATGATTCTGAAGTCACCGCATTCACAGTGAAGGAAACAACACAGGAAATTACGTGGAGCGACAAGGTATCCCTCGTTACTGGCGCATTCAAGGACGGGAAGGATGAGCGGATAAAAGTTGTTCCCAGGATCCGGATGGCTGACTCGGTGAGAGAAGGCATTGTCGCGGAGAGCCTGGCCCATAATTATGATCTTCTATTCATAGCAACGTGGAAGCGGTCTTCGCTTTCAGCTTCACTGTTTGGGGGTATTGGCGACTACGTGATCAAGAATTCTGGTACGACTACTGCTGCACTGAGTGTGAAGAATAACCAGTATCCTTACAGGAGGATACTTGTTCCCATATCGGAGGACATAAACACGAGAACTGCTATCGCTTTTTCCCTTTACCTGAAAAAAGCGATTAACGCTTCGCTTTACCTTGTGGATATGAGGAAGTACGACAAAACCAGGACCCATGGATTCAGGATGCTGTTCGAGAACATGGATAGGATAGTGGGAAGTTACGGTCCAGAAATAAATTTCACAAGATCAGGTATGACGACATCTTTCAAGGACGAGATACTTTTTCACTCCAGGCAGATCAAACCCGACCTGATAGTGCTGGGAATCCGTCGCGGCAAAGGGGGAAAAGTTCGCATTAATGCTGCCATAAAATCCGTGATCAAGGATACGGATCAGGATGTCTTTCTAATCAAGAAATGAAGGTTGAACAAAACCGCCTTGCATAAGCTTGTCTATAATTTCGAAGTTCAGCGTAACGGTGTTCACATATGGTGACCCGAAAATTGGAAAATTATACATTATATCCGAGGCAGTGATGTTAACAACGAAGTTCTGTGCATCAGCATAGGAAAAGCTGCCATTCGTCAAAACTGAAAGGTTCGTCGCAATCCTGTTGATCTGGTCTATGGCACCCTGAAGTGGAATGTTGGGATCAAGTCCTGATCCTGAATACGCTACCATTGCTTCAGGAATCTGGGAGGCGTTAGAAAGGTTGTTTTCTTTCTCGAAGTCCTTCAGGTAACTCTTCGTCTGGTTAAGGAGCTGGCCGCTGTCAAGGGAGTAGGAAGGCCCACCCGACTGTGACAGGTTGAAACCGATACCGGATGGTCTGGCCTGAAAGAATATTGATGAGTTGAACGCCTCGGCAAGCAGGTATGATCCATATACCTTTCCATCTATTTTTACCGGGGACCCGGTGGCAGAATTTGGATCAACCTCCTGTGTTATAAGGGCAGTTATGGTCGGAAATGCAAAGCCGAGAAGGAACATTGCAATTATCGCTAGTGCAGTCGTCTTCATTATCATCTTACCGAATGAATTCTTCTTCACCATCCCACCCCCAAAATTGAAAGCAGTACATATATAACTTTGATAGCTAAAAATGGAACAATTATTCCTCCGAGTCCGTATATGAGTATATTTCTTCTGAAAAGCTCTGCAATGCTGGACGGTCTGTATCTGACGCCCCTGATTGCCATCGGAACCATAAGCGGTATGATTATGGTATTGAAGATCAGTGCGGATGTTATCGCCGTCAGGGGATTCTCAAGCCCAAGTATGTTTAGCGCACCGAGCGCTGGAATGAAATAGAACATGGCTGGGATTATTACGAAATACTTTGACACATCGTTAGCTATGCTGAAAGTTGTCAGTGCGCCTCTAGTGATCAGTATCTGCTTTCCTATGAATATAACATCCATCAGCTTTGTGGGGTCGGAATCCAGGTCAATCATGTTGGCTGCATCCTTGGCCGGCGCAGTTCCCTTGTTCATGGCCATTCCAACGTCAGCCTTTGCCAGGGCTGGAGCATCATTGGTTCCGTCACCCACCATTGCCACCATCCGCTGCTTTGCCTTCTCAGATATCACAACATTGAATTTGTCCACTGGCGTGCTATTGGCAACATATTCATCGATTCCGCTGAGGTTCGAGAAATATGATGCAGTGACTTCGTCATCACCGGTGCACATTATAGTTTTTATATTCATCTTCTTTAGGAGGTCCAGACGCTGTTTTATTCCAGGTTTCAGGGTGTCATTAAGTTCAATTACGCCAACAAATTTACCGTCCTTAACGACAGGCAATGCGGTGCCACCCCTAAGTGATATCTCCTTACAGAGTGCGACAATAAAAGTATCGCTGAGCTTGTGATTCTTGAGCATTGTTGAAAGCGCCCCCTTATAGATGTATGTATCTTTACCCTTAACTCCGCTGAACCTCGTATCTGCAGAGAACGGCAGGAATTCAAACCCAGCCAGATCCGCATCAGAAACTTCTACTCCCTTTTCCCTGGCCAGTTTCACTATGGACATACCTTCCATTGTGTTGTCTTGCAGGGAAGCCAGCGCACAGTACTTTATAAAATCCTTCTCCTGCACGCTGGAATTCGGATAAAACCGGATGGCCTCCCTGTCCCCCATTGTGACTGTGCCGGTCTTGTCCAGAATAATGGTGTCCACATCTCCGGCATTTTCCACAGCTCTGCCAGATTTGGATATGACGTTGAATTGTGATATCTTGTTTACAGCTGCAATACCGATTGCCGGCATCAGCCCTCCGATTGTTGTGGGGATGAGCGCAATTAGCAAGACTATCAATATGTCCGTGTTGGAAGTGAAACCAAGGAAATCAGATAAAGCAAATATTGAGGCGGTGACCATGAGGAATATGAGAGTCAGGCCCGATAATAGGGTGGATAGGGCAATTTCATTTGGCGTCTTTTCCCTGACTGCCGCCTCAACTATTTCGATCATCTTGTCTATATACGTTTCTCCAGGGTTTGCGGTGATCCTGATTACAAGTTCATCGGTCTGCAGGGTCGTTGACCCCGTAACGCTGTCTCCCTGTATCTTACGGACGGGCCTGGATTCCCCCGTTACATTGGATTCGTTAACATAGCCAGATCCGGAAACAACTTCGCCATCTCCGGGAATGACCTCACCTGCACTTACTATCACCAAGTCACCGGATCTCAGTTGATCCGATGGGACTGTCTCCTTTACGCTGTCATTGACCCGAGTGGCATTTGTCTCTGTCTTCATTTTTTTCAGGGATGCGGAGATCGTTTTGCTCTGCTCCTCAGACAGGGTGGTACTTAGATTTGAAAAGAGCAGGGTCAGGAAGAGCAGTATCGCCACTGCAATGTAGAAGCTGATATATACCCCAGTTGAAGGGGCATCAAAATATGAAGGGAAAAACACTACAAAAATTGAGATTATGAAAGCAATTTCGGTCACAAACATGACCGGGTTCTTCATCTGGAAATCCGGCCTGAATTTCTCCATCGTCCCTCTAATGACCGCTCCATATCCTTTCAACGAATCACCATCCAGATTGACTGCTCAAAGGCCCTGGCCCACGAGAGTATGGGTCCCAGGGCGAGGATCGGAAAGAAAGAAAGCAGTCCTACAAGCAGCATTACACCAAGAAGCATGAGCCCAAAGTAGAACGACCCAGTATCAATGCTCTTCCCGATCTCAACCTTTGGCTTCTTGTTTGAAAAGAGATCGGCTATCTTCAGCTGGAACCCCATGATCACGTATCTTCCAAGGATCATAATTATGCCGTCCAGCACGTTGAAGTAGACCTGGTTTGTAAGAAACCCACCGACCTCAGAACCGTTGTTTGAGGCGGAGGTCGCAAACTCGTATAGGAGTTCCGTGATGGCATCCGGTTTTGGATTCGTGAATGAGGCCATTATGCTCGGGATCATGAGGGTAACACCCAGAGGAATTATTATCAACAGGGGATGGGTAATAAGGGAGAGCGTAGAATACTTGATCTCCTTAGATCCAATTTTAATGCTCATCAGTTCAGGAAGCTTCCCTACCATGAGGGATGCAATGAACACTGTAAAAATCACTGAGGTGAAAATATTAAGGACACCCGTACCTATTCCGCCGACCGGATCATTTATCAGGAGGTTGACTAGGTTTCCCAGAAGCCCAGCCGGAGAATATGCAGCCAGTATTGCATTGGATGCGCCGGTGGATGTGATGGTGGCCCCAATGCTGAAAATGGAAGAACCTGCTATTCCTATGGCAGTTTCCTTCCCTACCATGTTTCCATTGTAGATGACGCCAAGCGTGGATAGGGATGGTATTCCGGTTATTTCACCGTAGAAAGTGAGAAATGCGGTAAAAACAAAGAAAATCATCAGGACAGAAACAAGCATGACCATGAACCGGCGATTGCTGAAAACCCTGCCAAGCGCTATTATAGACCCAAGTGGGATGAGAAGGAAAGAGGTAAACTCCGTAATGTTTGTGAACCAGTTCGGATTCTCGAATGGGAACGCTGCGTTCGCTCCATAAAACCCTCCGCCGTTTGTTCCTATGTTCTTGATAGCTTCCAGAGTTGCAACGGAGCCAAGCGGCACCCTGTACGTAACCGAGGAAAATACTGGCTGCACACTGATGTAGGACAGAGTTGTTTCGGGAATTCCACTTATTATCAGTATAACAGTTACCAGAAGGGTGAGAGGGAGTATAAGGTAGAATATTGAGACGAGGAAGTCGTGGTAGAAGTTTCCAATCGTACCCTTATCCTGAAGAATTCCCCTTATGAAGGCCATTGATGCGGCAAAACCGGTTCCTGCGGATAGGAACATAAGGCCGGTAATTACGAATGTCTGGCTCAGGTAGGAGAGATCGAAAGGGTTGGAATAGTGCTGCAGGTTGGTATTGGTCAGGAAACTGCTTACGGTGTTGAATGTCAGGCTCACCGTCATGTGATTGTTTGCAAATGCAAAGGGAAAATCTCTCTGGTAAAAAATAAAAATGAATGATATTACGCCGGCAGCAGCATTGAAAAATAGCAAGGTAAGAAAATACTCCCTGAATTTCATCTGCCGTTCAGATCCCTCGCCTATGATCTTCTCGAAAAAGCTCACGATCCGACCAGAGATGGGCGTGAGCCAGGTGTCCTGATCTCTGTATATCTTAGAGATGAAGCTGGAGATTATCACCCCGAATATAATCACGATTGCAAGGTAGATAAGTATGATGACTACCCCGGATGCAACTCTGTTTACCTGCCAGAAAGAGTTGCCATATCCGGACAGGGATGAGATGCCAAATGGATCATAACTCAAAATTTCTCAGCTCCAATTATGGTGTAAAGCAGGTATATGGCTGTAAAGAGCAACACCAGCCCTAGAATGACATAGACTGCAAGCATCGCAGAATGCCAATGCAATGGGATATAAAAGTATTGTCCAGCATAATCATCCCTACGCAGGACTTAATGCGCTCATTAGCCACTCCCGTTAACCAGAAAGGAATCCTTGATCTCCCTTCTCATATGGTCTTGCCCATGTAAGGGCCAACACGTTCGTAGCCCAGCTTTCTGAAATAGTTTCTCACACCGATACCACTAATTACAAGCATTCTTTTCAAGCCGCAGTCTGAGCTTATCTTTTCAGCTTCGTTAAGAAGTTCAGATCCCAGACCCTGGTGTTGCCACCCATTTATGGCGTGCCTGCCCAGCGGTACCACGTTTCCAAATATCTTCAATTCCCTTATGATAGACGAATCCACAATTTCCTTCCTATGGGCATTTGCCGAAGGTATCCTCAGGCGGACAAAACCGATTATCTTGTCTTCTGAATCCTCATAAGATAGAAAGTGTTCAGTGCCTCCGGCAGCATCGTAACTACCTTTTTTCAGTTTAAAATCGCTGGAGAAGAGTTCACCAGCAACTTCTCTTCCCCTGATTTCCATGCTCCTGATCCCTCTCCTCTCCAATTCATCGGTCACAAGGTTCCTGATATCGCTTCTCTTAACTCCAGCTTCGATGAATTTAACCGGAATATCGCGTTGCATTCTCTGCACCCTGATCCATGGCGGCATCCTCTCCATAAGATAGGTTATCAGGTCCACAGCTGTCCCAGTGTCAAGCGGATCGTATCTTCCCAGCTTCCACAATCTGTAAAGGGATGTCCCCCTGGTGACCAGGGTCGGATAAATTTTCAGCATATCAGGCTTGAAAGCGGGATCATCGAGCATCAGGTCAAAGCTTTTTAAGTCCTGCTCGTAGCTGGATCCGTACATACCTGGCATTATATGGTATACTATTTTCAATCCAGCATCCCTGGACAGCTGAGTTGATCTCCTTATATCATCAAGTGTGTGCCCACGCATGTTTATTTTAAGGATTCGATCGGATAGGTTCTGTACTCCGAGCTCCACCTTCGTTGTACCATAGTTAAGGGCTGTGTCTATCTCGCGCTCAAAGAACCAGTCCGGCTTTGTCTCCACTGTTAGGCCTATGCATCTCTTTCCAGCACTTTCGTTGGCTAGAACAGACTCTTCGAGGTTCCTGCTGATTGTGCCATTCATTGCATCGATGCAACCCTTGATGAAGCTGGTCTGGTATGCCTCTTCCCTGGCGGTGAAAGTACCACCCATAATTATCAGATCTATCTTTGAGGTGTCATGGCCAATGAGATCCAGTTGCTTTACGCGGTTGAAAACCTGGTTGTATGGGTCGTAATTGTTATTTCTTCCCCTGAGAGCAGCAGGCTCGTGCCCTGTATAGGACTGAGGTGAATTGTTGTCCACTCCTCCGGGGCAGTAAATGCATTTGCCATGGGGGCAGTTGTCAGGTGAGGTCATTGCCGCAACAACCGCAACTCCAGATATTGTTCTGGTGTTTTTTATGCGCAGCAGGTCTCTCTCTTCCTCGGAGAAGTTGCCTGAATTAAGAATCTCCACATCGCTGGGGATAAAGTCCAGTGACAACTCCTTTGCAAGCCTGATCTTCAGGTTCTGCAAATCCTTCTTGTTTCGGACCTGCCCGGATTTAATCTTTTCCCCTATGACTTCATAGAAATCCACATAAACACCATCACATTCAGAATTTAACGTTTTTGAGGCTTCTGGTGCGTAAGGTTAAAATCTACTTTCCATATAACAAGGTATGGCGGTAGAAACCTATTCTGTGCCGCTGGATTTTCCCGAGGGGACAAACGCCATCCTGGGATATTCACATTTTATTAAGACGGTTGAAGATTTGACGGAAATCATCTCAACTGCGGTACCAGGGGCGAAATTCGGGGTTGCTTTCTCGGAAGCTTCCGGGGACAAGCTGGTAAGATATGATGGAACCGACGCAGAACTTGAGAAGATAGCGGTTGATAACATATTACGTATTTCCGCCGGTCATACATTCATGATCATACTGAAGAACCTTTATCCGATCAATGTCCTGAACGCAATCAAGGGATGCCAGGAAGTGGGCAGCATCTTTGCAGCAACTTCAAACCCTGTTGAAGTGATAATAGCAAAGGGAACGAGAGGAAACGGGGTTATCGGAGTGATTGACGGGTTCTCTCCAGTTGGTGTCGAGAATGAGAATGATAAAAATACCAGGAGAAAATTCCTCAGGGAGATAAACTACAAGAAATAGGGCCCGTAGTGTAACGGATTATCATATAGGCCTCCGGAGCCTATGATCCGGGTTCGAATCCCGGCGGGCTCACTCATTGGCATTATGCACTTCATATAACTTCAGCAAGCTACAATATCTTTCCAGACTTACTCCATGTGTAACCTATCAATAATAGAGAAATGGGGATCATTAATGGAAGAACTACGAAAGTCCAGAAGTCATTCCCCATAATAGTACTAATAGTTTGCTGACAATGCATTTTGGAGTTGACATGGTAGATGGTCTCAAAGAACAAATCATTGATGATAGGGAATTGTCTCCCGATAAATCTTCGGTAACCTACAAACTTGCAGATAATCTCGATTTCTCACGATCTAGGGAATTTACGAGGATCCTCGCAGATATATTCTTCGAGAAAGATTATTCATTAAAGAAGAAGAGAACGGTAAGATCAAAAAAAAAAACATGAAGGACTTTGAAAAGGGTCTTAAGGATGAAATGTTCAAGAATTTTTATAGAGAGCTGCAGTTTTCATCGATTCTTTCCCCATTCAATATCGATATGCGCGCTTCCTCTTTTTTCCCATGGAGCAAATGGAACCCCCCTTCACATCCAAAAGCTGTTGGATGAAGTCATGAAAAATACCACCATCAGGTATATTTGAATGAGTGCCTCTGCCGAATCATCGAAAGCGCTTCTGATAAAACATATAGCATTCAGCGGATTAACGTTTTTATGATCATACATTTTCAGAATTGCTTTGGGAACAAACTATTTTTTGAAAATTAACCCATCTTTCACCTCGATGGAAAGACATTCAGGACAGAAAGGGATCATTGGCATATGAGATCCCCAGTGTATCGTATGGGAACGGTGAATAGAAAGCCGAATAGGAGAACGTGATAAGCTGTGTATTCTCATCCGGCATTATCCCATCTGGTAACCACAAGCCGTAACAACTAGCAAGGAAGTAAACGGAGTATCGCGGATAGGTCATGCCGCTCTTTGTCCATGCTTCACGGATTTTATCTAAGACGTCACGATAAAGTTTCAAACCTATTTCATTTGCTGCATTAGAGATAGATCCGACTTTCCGGGATAAGTTATTTAGAATAGTTATCATGGCAGGTTTTATGTGGGATTCAGGAATATTGACGAAATGCATTGTTGCTAGGTTCGACACAAGTCTTCCCAGAATAATGGCAGATCGCAAGTTGGAAGTCAGGTTGAACAACAGATTCGTGATGCTTGCAGAAGAAAATGGAGAATATTCTCTATTCACCAACCTTGGCAGGGATATTTCTGATACAGAAAGAAAGATAATTGAAGGCAACGTGGATTCTAATGGGCAACGAATGATTTATTTTGTTGCGCCAACCGTATTAAAGATTCCCATGTCAAACAGTGAGAGACATCGAAGATTCCAGCAAAGAATCCGCACTATCAACGCCATTCCTGGGTTCAGGGCTAACGCGTGCATGCTGCTGCATTCCCAGAAAATATACCTGGAGATTGATTACGATGAAATGGCCATGATGGAGCATCCCGAGGAAGCGATGCAGCTTATCACCTCTATAATCGGGGAAAATGAAATCGTGTACATTGGAGACCAGCCAGATCAGTACCCGTACATAATCAAACTCTTTCTGGAACATGGTGGTAACCTCCAGGACTTTTCAGAGGTAAGGACTGAGTGGAACATGACACAGGCTGAGATAGAACAGGAGAACACCGGGATATTCAGTACTCAGTCAACATTTGCCCTCAAGTTATTCAGCTCTGGGCCATCCAATAAACTTATTCTTAAGTGCACTGATAAAGAACCCGGAAAAGAAACAAGGGGATCCATCATCAATAAGGACAAGCTGATATGGGAATTAGATCTGAGCAGCAGCTTTTTCCAGGATCTATTCAGCGAGGTTTTTAAGTCGTATTTTGGGGCTATATTTTTCTGCGCCAGCGTTTCAAGAGACACATTAGCTACAAGTTACATCGTTGAATCCAATCTAATCAATGATTTTCTTTCCGGTCTGAGCAAGCACTGGAATAAGGATCGCAGGAAATTGCATCACAATGCCATAATCGGGGTCGATACATTGATCAAGGGGCAAAAGGTAAAATATCCCATTATATAGTGAAAAATGTATTGTGTTTCATTCCATTTTCCTTGTGGAAAAATTATCGGCATTTATGGTGTCTAACGTGATATTCAGGTTTAGGGGAATATGAGAAGCTATTGAAAAAAGGATGGCAGATTGTGCCAGTAGATTGGCTTGTCACAGATGCGGCAGTGCCATGGTGTGTAGTTCAGGAGAATGGCCATTGGCTTGAGGCAGTTGTTTTCTGTTTGGACAATTCTGCAACAACATCAATTTCAACCAGCACATCAGGGGACGGAAATCCAGTGACGATGGTGGTTCTTGCTGGAGGATTCTTTGTGAAATATTTTGCGTACAGTTCATTCATTTTCTGAAAATCGCTGGAATTGGCGAGATACACATTGCATTTCACCACTGAATCCAGAGATGATTCACTTAGTTTCAGGATGTTCGAAATCTTTTCCATTGCTCCCTGAAACTGTTCATTAAATGATGATTTAATCCCGGCGGTGTTGCCCGTTTGTCCGGAAAGAAAGACAAGGCCATTGGAAATCACTGCATGTGAGTATGCTCCAGCCTTCAGTACCTCAGGAGAATTTATTGTCTGTGCCATGGTTTACTTAGACAGATCAGACTAATAAGGATTCTTAAGCAAACCCCCCTAATTCCAGGCGACTGCATGCTCAAACCCGGATCTGTAACTAAAAAGAGTCTGGATTATCCCTGAATTTCCAGAAGCCTGTAATCCGTATTTTCCATTCCGGGAACCTTAAAGCAGTCATAGTCAGGAGCTTTATGGGCATATTCCCGAAGCTTTCCGGAAAAATATTTAATACGGTAAGCAGACGGTCATTGAGGTCATGAATTCTCATAACGTGTATCATGCCGTATTTACGGTCTTCCCGTGTCAGGTTTTCAGTTACGGGGTTACGAGTCTCAGCCTCGAAAATCCTGTCGTATACCATCATCCCGGAACCTGCCGCTGGTTGTGCGTTGGTAAAGTATACTGCAGATATGTCCTCTCCTGAGGGAGTTATTTTTATTATTCTGGTCCATCTGTTTCCGATCGGATTGCGTTCCGGTGTCATTTCAAAGTCAGGTGCAATGCCAGTCGATTTCATAACAAGCAGGGGGACCCTCTCATCAATTCTTCCCAGTATGTGCTTCAGTCCACGCGATTTGCCAAGATATTCAACCATCAGGGGGACATGGGCTGATATGTCCAGGAGGTGAGACGAAACAGAATCCAGCACCGAACTGTGGAACACGAAGGCAAACCTGTAGGTGCCATTGTCAAGAATTGCGGAGACCAGCACAAGCGAAGGGATTGATACGAAATCAAAGAAAGCGCCAGAAAGGTTTTCATCCTCGAGAGATCGTCTCACTATGTACATATTCTCCCGCTTCTCGGCGGAAAATTCCTTCAGGAAAACGGCCCCATCTCTCTCTTGATCAAGTTCCGAAGGAAGGTAATAAACAATCTGTCCTCCATTCATTTCTTTAAAAAGGCCACAGCTACTCCTTATCCCGAATTTTCTCGAAAGCTGACAGATGCGGTTTTTTGCTTCCCACAAAATGACAAGTTCCGAATCAAGGAAATCCGGTAGCTGCACTTTTCAGTATGATTAGTGCCATATAATAATGTTCTCTGATTATTGTTTTCCTGATGACAAACGATTGTTCGTAATTAAAGAAAATATATGCAGTAATTCACTACCTGTGGTTACTGCTCGCTTTCGTTTGTAATCTGTTTTCCATATATGCTGACAAGATCTCTGTATCCATTTTTCTTGTAGAAACCGAGGGCTATGAGGTTCAACGAGGGGAATTCAGCTGAAATGAGTGAAATTCCTCTCTTCCTAAGTATTGAACTTACCTCGTCCATGAGGGCATGGCCAACCTTTGTTCTTCTGAATTCCGGCATTACATAGAATTCGACAATTCTTGCCTCCTGTCTTGGCTCATAGCAGATTCTTTCCAGTATATCCACCTTTATTATCCCTACTGCCTTCTTCTTCCACTCCGCGACAAGCAGAATATATTTTTCCGGATCCTTCATGGTGTCCGTGAGGTACTTCTCTGCTTCGCTTTTGATATCATCCCTCACTATGAAGGAAGAATCAAATTCCTCGTTGATCTTCTTGAGTCTTCTCACCATCTCTATGACGCTTTCCATGTCTTCCGGCTTCATTCTTCTTACTTTCAGGTTATCTTCCACTTTTATCATCTCCAAAATAATTCTTTATCATCCCAGTCTCCATCATCCTGGTATAGATCTTTCTATTGCTCTCAATGATTTCGGTAGCTGTCTTCAAAAAACCCTGTTTTGAATCACTTTTTCTAGCTAGGTTCATCTCCACGGTCTTGTATGCAACTGCCGCGGCTACTCTGGGATAGAGTTCCCACTCGTCCATGGTTGGAACTATCCTTTCCGGGGATGGCTGTGCGACAAAATTAGCGATCTCATAGGCAGCCTCCACCATGATCTGGAAATTCACTCCTCTCGCCCCGGCGTCAAGAACGCCTCTGAAAACTCCCGGGAAGATAAGGCTGTTATTGATCTGGTTCGGAAAATCCCCTCTTCCTGTCGCTACTATTTTTGCACCTGCTTCAATGGCTGCGTGTGGCCATATTTCTGGAACCGGATTTGCCAAGGCAAACACTATCGGGTCGCTGTTCATGGAAGTGATCCACTCTTTCTTGATGGTATCCGGCCCGGGTTTAGAAGCAGAAATCACCACATCCACTCCCTTGAATGCATTCTCAATGTTGCCCTTGATGCGACCTTCATTGGTTGTCATGGCAAGCTGATATTTCCATGGGTTATTGATCATCAGGGAATCCATATCCTGACGTTCTGGTTCCAGGACTCCCTTTGAATCTGCCATTATGATATTTCCGGGTTTAAACCCCGCAGCGAAAAGCAGATGGGCAGCAGCTATGTTTGCAGCCCCTGATCCCATGAGCAAAACCGTGGAATCAGCTATTTTTCTTCCAGTAACCCTGAGCGAGTTGATCAGCCCAGCAAGTATTATTGAGGCGGTCCCCAGCTGGTCATCGTGCCAAACCGGGATGTTTAATGTCTTCTGTAACTTTTCCAGTATGAAGAAACATTTGGGAGATTCAATGTCTTCCATGTTGTATCCTCCAAATGATGGCTCAAGAGCCTTCGCCACAGCTATGAACTCATCCTGGGTTTTGACGCGCATGGGAATTGGAACTGCATTAACTCCTCCCAGGTAATTGAAAATCAGAGCCTTCCCCTCCATTACCGGCATAGCTGCCTCAGGTCCAACATTTCCAAGCCCGAGAACCCTTGTCCCATCAGTGAGAATCGCAACACTGTTCCACCTTCCAGTCATGTTGAAAGACTGTTCAGGGTTCGCCGCAATTTTTAGCGAAACTGCAGCGACACCTGGAGTGTACCATATGGAAAAATCTCTCAGATCGCGAACCGGGACCTTGGATACGGTATTAATCTTTCCTTTATATAACTCGGATAGGCGAATTGCGGATTCGTTGAACATCCGGGTCCTTTCCTCGTCGTTCATTCTGATCGTACCCATATTGCCGGTTCTGTTATATACATCTGCTCTAATAACTGAGGTTACTGATTTATTATACTTCTATATTACATATCATGGAAATCAGGAATGTAAAACTTGACTGGAATCTCATACTTAAAAATTACATAGAATACACGGAATCTAAATACCCTGACTATCCCGTGAGGAAATCATTTGAACCGATTATACAAAAGCTATCCAGTAACCAGTTGCGATCAAGGGTGGTCATAGCTGGAACAGAAGTAGCGGGTTACGCTTACCTTTTGGATTCGACAGAAATGCCTGATGGAATATATGCTTCTGCCGGTTTTTTGGACGAGAAATATTATTCTGCAGAAAGGCTTAAGAATCTCGTGGAATGGATACGCTCAGAGTCAGGTCGCGAGAGAAAGATCCCAATGTTGAACGAGATTTTCAATGCGACAGGAGAGTGGGAAAAAGTGCTTTACAATGCAGGATTCAGAAGAATGAAAAGGACGAGAATGCTGATAGACCTGCATAAAATGGAGTTCGGAGAGATTGAGACTCCAGAATCCATTAAGATTCTTCCATTCGGGGTTCTAACCCCTGAGTCCTATGCTGATTTCAACTTTCACTCATATCTCGGAACAGAAGACGCAATACTTTATAGTTTCACACCAGAACAGAGCCTTGCAACGGCAAAATCTCTTTTCAACGGAGAGTATGGGAAGGTAATCACGGAAGCTTCTTTTTCAATATACTCCGGGGACAAACTTTCCGGATACATAGTCTTCACTTCCGGCGAAGGGCCAAAATCTGGTGGAGGAGTGCCTCTTCTCGCGGACATAGCCATTGGGAGTGAACTGAGAGGTAAGGGGATAGGTAAAGCTCTTCTGATGCGTTCTCTTTTTGAGATGCAGAGACTTGGCTACCTGAAAGCAATTCTGTGGGTATCTGAAACAAATCCTGCAAAACAGCTTTACAAAGCTGTGGGATTCACTGATGCCAGTCAGCCAGATGAGATATTCTTCTACATACCAAGGTCTTAGATGAAAAAAGACATTACAGCGAGAACCAGTGGAATCATGTAGTTGTCATCCAGCGGGTATCTCGCAGCACTTTCAACCACTGAACCAATCGCAGCAAATGCTATGCCGGCATATCCTAAGAGGAAGAATGCGAAGACAGCTGCAGGAATAAAATTTGCAAGCAAACCGGCAACCGATTTTCTCCTGTTGTATGGAAGCTTCGGGGACCTAACTGACGATCCAATAATTGTCGCCAGAGAATCACCCACCATTAGTATGAATATAATTATGGCCAGCACTTCCAGGTTCCTGACTATCCCCACGGCCAAAAGGAGACCAGCGGCGAGCCATATGGCCCCTATACCGAGCGGGGTGCTCTCCCTCTCAAGTGAATTCAGAAAATTTCCCAGATAGTTTGATCCATTATTGGAAAAGTAGTTCCCCAAAAGATAAAGTGCAAGCACCGCGACGGTCAGGAGCCATGCAGAATCGTGCAGGCCCAGTGAAAGGACGAAAATAAGCACAATTATTCCTATGCCTATTTGTACATAGTCCCGGTTAATTTCCCTTTCCTTTGATATTCCTCTCGACTGATCGTTGTTGTGGGAAAAATCCCTTATTCTCTTGTCCTCAAGCATGACAAGGATAGTTGCGAGTGAAATTGTTATGTCTATGGGGGTAGCGCTATAGGTTTTTCCATAAGTGACAAGGAAATAAAGGATTAAACCGAAATCAACAGCGAACGGAAGATAGAACTGCAGGGAATAGATCAAGGATGCTGAGATCAGGGAGAGGACAAAGATTGGAAACACAAGAAATGAATGGTATACAAAAAATATAACTGCAATCACAGGGACGGATATGGCATATTTCCTGAGGAATAACCTCCAGTTGTATGCAAGGGATACCGAAACTGCAATTAATGACAATACCACAAGGGCAACATCGTCTATCGTTATCAAACTAGAGGTTAGAGCAAGAATCGAATAAAAATGTATTGTATACGATCAATGAAGTTCACTTCCATCCCGTGCATAGATGAAACTTAGCACAGTCTCAGCGCCGATCGGAGGGTGATTTGATCCACCCAATTTGTTGTTTTTCACAGCATACTCTCCCGGCACCTTCTGAAGAAGGAAAAGTACAGGGCTCAGGCTCAGGCCATATGCTCCGGCCTTAAATATCAGAACTGGGTCTCCCTCCCTTACGCAATCCGGTATGAGAATATTCTTCCCGAAACAGTCTATCGGCGTGCAAAGTGGTCCACAGACAGTGGCAGGCTTAAGTGTGAATGTGGTACCGCTTCCAATGGCCCTGATTGGGTGATCCGCGCCAAGGAAGGCGATCCTGAAAAAATTGTTCATTCCACCATCTGTTGTCAGCATTGTGCCACCATTACCGGCAGTCTTTATGTCCACTATCCTTGTTACAAACAGGCCGCAATCCGCAACTAGGAATCTACCAGACTCAAACCATATTTTCTTTCCATCCAGGCCATTGTCTCTTAGTATCCTGTTAAGCCCGGAGGAAAACGACCCGAAATCAAATTTCAAATCCTTCGGGGTCATGGGCACGCCAAATCCGCCTCCAAGATCTATGTAATCCACGCGTTCCCTGAATCTCTGCATATACGATAGCATTTTTTCATGAAGCCGCAGTGACTCCTTGTAGTCCAGGACCTGGCTACCGAGGTAGTACTGGAATCCAAATTTACCTTCGGGAACAAAACGGGATCTCCTGACAATCTCTTCCAGGTTCTTTACGTCAATCCCGAACTTGCTTTCAGAACCGGACATGCTCTCAAGTGCCTTTGAAGTCTCATCCTCCATGTTAAGCCTGACCAAAACCACCATATTTCCATCATAATATTTACTTATCAATTCCAGCTCCCTGAAGGATTCGGCAATTATTCCCCTGATATGCATTTCTGAAGCTCTCCTGATCAGGTCCTCCTCCTTGCCAGGGCCAAGAAGAATTATTCTCTCTGGGTTGAATCCTGTCTTCAGGACATGATCCAATTCTCCCATTGATGAGACTTCAACATTCAGGCCACTTTCCAGTATAGCAGTAAGGATCTGGGTTGCCGGGTTCGCTTTCACTGAGTAGAAAATATCAGTCCCTGATCCGTTTATTGATGTAGAGAAATCCCTTAATTCCTGTATCTTTCGGGCCAGGATATCCAGGAAATAGATGTAGGATGGGGTTTCTACGCGGGATATAACTGAGGACAGGCTTAATCCATTGTATGTATAATCACAGCCCTCTCTCTCGAAACCTTCGCTGTGCAGAACATGATCATCGTAAGCATTTTTTTCCATGGTTACTTCATTTTCAGGCGTGGTTAAAACTTTGTTAGTTAATGAAGGAAATTTCTGAAACGTCCGTGAACCTCCGATAAAGGTTAAATGGAAGAATGCCATCAGTTTTATTATGGCGCTGTTCAAGCGGTGCCCTTTTGACATTATGGTGCTTTTATGAGTGATAGGGAAAAGATTTATGATTTGCTTCTTGCGAGAGCCAGGAAAGAAAGAAACTTTGATGAAATATCAATAAAGGGCATATGGGAAATCAATCTGAATTTCAAGCCCTCAAAGAACGAGCGGTTATTCACGTACAAGGTTATCGTTGTCCAGACGACATACGGCCAGGGTTCATGCTATGCTGCTCCAAACGAATCCTTTGGAATAGATCGTACCATAATTGGCAAAACGCTTAACGAAGTCGATATGGATAGTGATTCTGCCTTCCCCCTGAAGATTGCAATTCTCGACTCTGTCTATGATACCCCAAGGATCAAGCCCGATCTGGAGGTGGAGATCAGCGGCGATTCGACATCAAAGTCAAGATACAGGGCTGAAATTATAGCAAGTGAGGTTTCCAGGATCATAAACGGCAAACAGGCAAGGTCTGAACTAAAATCCAAGGTACCCGTTGTTTTGAATATCGGATATGTGGGCACATTCTACACAATCCTGACAAAATCATTCAACCCGGAGTACCTTGTAACTGATTTGGAAGAGGAATTACTGAGCACGAAGGGTCAGGTTGACATATTTGATGGAAACCGGTATAATAAGGAGTTCCTGAAGAAAGCAGATGTTGCCATAGTTACAGGAATGGTGATATCCACACGTACACTGAGTGAAATAATCGAAACTGCCAGGGAAAATAACACATCTGTGCTGGTTTTCGCTGAAACAGGATACAATTTGGCTCCTTATTATAGGGATTACGGTGTCGATGTTTCAGTCAGCGAGCCATTTCCGTATTATATATTCGACGGGACTTCAACGATGAGGGTTTTCAGGAAGCAGTGATTTTGATTCTGGGGAAATTATCTCTCCATCAACTCTATCCTGAAGCCGCACTCGAAGGTTTTTTCTGGTTCAATCATTACCAGACCGATCTGGTTGTTGAAAGCATCTGGAGCGCCGGTCATGGGCTCTATGGCCACAGATTGCCCGCGTGAATACTGGCCGTTATACAGGACAAAATAATCCATGTTTCTCCTGTTGATCTTGAGGTCATAATTGCCCGTCGAAAAAACTAAATTTCCGCCGCCGACAAAACAATTATCAAAGCTTCTCTGGTACATTGCTTCATCATCATTGAAATTCATCTGCAAGGTAGATCCGTCCGGAAAGTACCGATCCCTGTAGTTTAACATCATTATTCCTGAGTCATGCCGGAGTTGCCATTTTCCCTGGAAATTGAAATAGGGATGAAATCCAACCACCAGAGGCGACCTGACTTCTCCGATGTTTTTGATAGTTGTGGCGATATCGAAGAAGTCTCTTCCTAGGGAGTAGGAATTCACCATATCAAGGATAGTAGGATAACCAGTACTCGCCAGCCTGTAATGTAGCGTTGTTGAATTGTGATCCTGTTCCTCCTCGTTTGAATGCTCCCATTTTTCATGCCTCACCAAGCCGTGGATACTGTTAAGTCCATCGTTCCTGGGTAGGCTGTATGTACGGCCTTCCCAGCTATATACTCCATTTCTTATGCGATTGGCAAAGGGAATCATTACTGCACATCCGCCATGGGTTTCCCGGCCATCAGGTGATGGCATGAGTATCTGTCTTCCTTTAAGCTGTAGGGAATCTATATATGCACCAACCCTGTCTATCCTTGCCAGGCTCCCTCCATCTACCAGAGTAACCATAGGCAGATAATTCCACAGCCCTATATTATTATTGAAGAAGTTCCGGCTGAATTGTCAGGGTCTACAGTTATTATCGCCGTCCTGATTATCAAACATGATACTTTCTTTCATAGGGAAGGGCGGAGTCGGCAAGACTTCAATAGCTGCAGCCTATGCCCTGGAACTGGCAAGTATCGGCAGGACTATTGCAGTTTCAACGGATTTCATGCCATCTCTTAAGTATGTTCTTACAAAAGATGAGAAACTGGAAATAGTTGAGTTGACGGAAGGCGAAATTGCCGAAAAATGGATTCAGAGATACGGTGAAGATGTCTTTACCATACTGAATGAATTCATAAACACGGATCGTTCCATACTCAGCCACGTTGCAAACGCCCCTGGAGTTCCGGAGGAATTCATGATATCAAGCATCGTAGATCTTGATGATTCAGGAAAATATGATTACGTGGTCTGGGACACCGCAGCCTCATCAGCTACAATGCATCTCCTCGCTCTGGAACGGGATTTTTATAGCCACCTTGGCAGGGATATACAATTCTATCTGAAGGTTAAGGACAAGTTCGGATCGCACAAGGTACTGCAGGTGCTGAACCAGTGGAGAGAACTGGCTGATCATGTCTGGAACAGACTTGAAAGTTCGCATTTTTTCCTCGTCACCACAGATGATGATCTGAGCATAATACAGGCCGGTGAAATAGAGAGAGATTTTCATAGAATGGGTCTTCCGGTTGATTTCAGAATATGCAACAGGTTTGGGCACAGGCATGTTGATAAGCCGGATTGTAGGATTATACTCCCTGAGTTTGATGGAAACAGCCGTGAAGTGGTGGATTCAATTCGCAGAACTTCCGGACCGTTGTTTCTTTCACGCATTGGCATTGATCGTAAAAATTCTTGAAATAAACAAAGCACCAGAGATGCGGGTGCCGGGATTTGGACCCGAGGCACGAGCTTGGCAAGCTCGCGTGTTACCAGGCTACACCACACCCGCTCGGGCACTGTATACACTCAGAGGTATTTATTCTTTAAGATTTGCGATAAGTGAAATCAATATTATTATCCAATTATTGTAGCTTAAAATCAGAATGGAACTCCAGTATTGTTACCTAAATTATGATCTTTATAATTCACATGACTCACCAGCCACTTGATTGGGTTTCCTGGAGTAAACAGAAAAACAGGTGATTTAAATTCACAGGATCGTATATTGCAATTGTTAACGAATTATGGTAGTTTTTTATATATAAATTTCTGCTTTGTATGTCTGGTAGCTAATTGCCATGGAGACTAATTAGTTTTGTTACCTACAAAATTCTTTTAATATGAGTAAAGTTGTTCCCTAAAGCAATAGGTGAAATGAAAGATGATCACTGAAGAGATGAATAAGTATCCCGAAATCCGTTTTGCAAGCGATTTCGAGATAAGCAAGAACGCGCCATTCAAGACAGTTGACGAATTTGTAAAGCGTCTTGGCCATCTCATTACATCAGACATGATGGTCCTTAGGGTAACAGAGAGTCTGTGCCCGCTTTGCGTTGATGACGAGAAATTTGATCAGATGAGGATTCCGGCTGTGGTTTATGAGAATGGCGGAGAGGTAAAGCTAATAAAGGAATGCGCTGAGCATGGCGTAACAAAGGAAAAATACTGGGAAGACTACGACATGTACCAGGAAGCAAAGAAATTCCAGGACAAGGGAGTTAAGATCCTTAACCCGCACGTTGCATTCCTTGAGGAGAAAATTATCTGCCCCACTCACTGTGGTCTCTGTGTAAAACACAAGTCACATACTGGTCTGGGCAATGTGGTTGTAACAAACCGCTGTGATCTTTCGTGCTGGTACTGCTTCTTCTATGCGAAGGAGAATGAGCCAATATACGAGCCGTCGCAGGACCAGGTAAGAATGATGCTCAGGAGAATGAGAAACGAGAAACCTGTTGGTGCAAACGCTGTTCAGATAACTGGCGGAGAGCCTACCATAAGGGATGACATCATAGATATCATAAAGATAGCTAAGGAAGAGGGATATGAGCACATACAGCTGAACACAAACAGCATCAGGGCTGCTTTCGATCCGGATTTCCCCAAAAAAGTCAGGGAAGCTGGCTCCAATGTTATATACACTAGCTTTGACGGCCCGACCCCCAGATCTAACCCGAAGAACTTCTGGGAGATACCCGCAGCTCTCGAGAATTACAGGAAAGCTCCTCTCGGTGTTGTCCTGGTGCCTACAGTTATAGGCGGAATCAACGACAGTTACCTCGGTGACATAATAAGATTCGGACTGTCAAACATAGATGTGGTAAGGGCAGTTAACTTCCAGCCTGTTAGTCTTGTTGGCAGGATGCCTGACAGGATGAGGGAGAAGCAGAGAATAACAATACCCGGAGCGATAAAGAAGATAGAGCAGCAGACCGATGGAATGATAGGAAGAGAGGACTTCTTCACGGTGCCAGCTACAACAAAGGTGTCAAACTTCGTTGAGGCACTGAAGGGCCAGGAAACCTATAAACTGTCTATTCACTTCGCCTGTGGAATGGGTACGTACATCTTTAAGGATGGGGACAAGGTTACTCCGATCACGCGCTTCATTGATGTAAAGGGCATGTTCGAGTACATGGGTGAACTTGGAGATGAGATCAAAGCATCCAGCTACAAGAGACTCAAGAAAACCGAGTCTGTTGCAAAGCTGCTCCTGAAGCTGAAGAAATTCGTCGACTACGAGAAGGCTCCAAAGGACTTCAAGCTGAAGGATATGGTCTACAACGCTTTCACAGAGGGTGATTACCATGGCCTCAAGGCGTTCCACTACAAGTCTATGTTCATAGGATTCATGCACTTCATGGACCCATACACATACGATGTCGACAGGGTCGAGAGATGTGATATCCACTATGCAATGCCAGATGGAAGAGTTGTGCCATTCTGTGCCTTCAATGTGATACCTGAGCTTTACAGGGATGCAACCCAGAGAAAGTACTCCATCCCGGCAAAGACATACGAGGAGAGAACCGGGAAGATACTCAAGAAAGACAAATATTTCAGGGACTACACAAAGGAAGACAAGAAGAACATAATCGACTTCTACGAGAAGAGCATAGGAAGGAAACTCGCAACAGATGAGATCGGTCTCAACCTTGATGAGCCCATTCCTGTGATATCGTCTGAGAAGCCACAGTAATCACAAATTTTTTATTTTACCATTATATCTTTTTTATTGAAATTTGAAATTATCGATCATACTGGCGATGTTGGTATTATTGTTTACGGTTCCGATTTTAGCGAGATTTTGAAAAGCTCTGTCTTTGCACTCTCTGAACTTGTCTTCCCCGACACTGGATTTCAAGCGGATGTCACGGAGATAATACAGGTGGAAGGGGCCACAAACGAGGATCTGCTTCTGAATCTACTTTCTGTGGTCATACAAAGAATCGATTCGGATGGAGTGATATTTTATGACATTAATAACCTCTCAGTAACAGCAGGAAGCATTAATGCAGAGTTGAAAGGTATGAAAATAAGGGAGGAAATGAATTACGAATATGTGCTGAAGGCTGTAACCTATCATGATCTGGAAGTAAATGAAACAAAGGGATACGCAAGGATAATTTTTGATATTTGAGACCCGGGAACAGCCCAATCTATACGGAGTTATGAAAAAGCATTTAAAAGGGGTAATGATCAGCCCATATGTCTGCACTAGTTCCAAAGAAGATATTCTTTACCCGTGGCGTGGGCCGCGGTGAGAGCCAACTTCAGTCATTTGAGGAGGCTTTGAGGGATGCTGGAATAGCTCCTTACAACTTATCCAGCATAAGTTCAATTTTCCCGCCCTTTGCAGAGACTGTTACAAGAGAGGAGGGAATAAAGCTCCTCTCTCCAGGCCAGATATTATTCTCTGTTCTTGCCAGAAACTCTACAAATGAACTCAACAGGATGATATCGGCTGCAATCGGCTACGCTATTCCCAGGGACCAGAGCAAGTGGGGATATCTTAGCGAACATCACAGTTTTGGGGAGACAGAAAAGGTAGCTGGTTACTACGCTGAGAAGCTCGCGGCAGAGATGCTGGCTAGCACAATGGGGCTGATGGACAAATTGGTCTGGGATGACAACAAGAAGGAATATGTTCTTGAGGACAAGATACTGACCACTCGCAACATTTGCTCAACCGCCGTGGTTCTTAAATCTGGCGAGTGGACCACAACCGTTGCTGCCGCTGTCCTGATAGTCTAGGTGCTTTCAATGGACCAGTATACTGAAAAGAAATGGCAGGAAGCCTGGTCCAAAAGCAAGATTTTTCAGCCAGCCCTGGACAAGAATAAAAAAAAGTTTCTGATTACAGTACCGTGGCCATACACCAACGGTTCATTGCATGTTGGCCACGGGCGAACATATACCCTAGGAGACGTGATTGCAAGATACAAGAGAATCACCGGTTACAACGTTCTTTTTCCCATGGGCTTTCACCAGAGTGGAACTCCCATACTTGCACTTGCAAGCAGACTGAGAAACGGGGATGTGAAAGCCATATCTCAACTTACCAGGGATATAGCCACATACGAGCCGGAACAAAACATCCAGAAGATACTCAAGACAATGGTAGAACCAAAGAACATAGCTGATTATTTTTCCGATGCAACTGTTAAGGACTTTTCCTCGATGGGTTACTCCATAGACTGGTCAAGGCGCTTTACTTCAGCTGATGATTTCTATCAGGATTTTGTCCGCTGGCAATTTCTTAAATTACAAAGGCTTGGAATGATTCGTCAGGAAAGGTATCCGATTCTTTTCAGCCCGGCTGAGAATAACGCCGTTGGAGAGGATGACATAAGTGATGGAGATATAGACAAGGTATCTATCGAGGAGTTTACCGCAGTGAAGTTCAGGTCTGAGGATTTTTCTCTTCTTGCAGCCTCCATAAGACCAGAAACAATATTCGGCATCACTAACCTGTGGATCAGCAGTGCTGGGAATTATGTTCTTATAGATCTTGACGGTGATCCCGTAGCCGTATCCACCGAAGCATACACTAAACTGTCGTATCAGCGTGATGGGGTTAAATTCATCAGGGAAATGGAAAAGCGGGAGATACTTGACAGGGAATTCTACACGCCAATTGAAAGGTTGAAGATCAAGGTACATGAAGCTGATTTTGTAAACCCATCAAACGGGTCTGGAATTGTCTATTCAGTACCGGGACACTCCATAATTGATTATGCAGAGGTAATCAGGCAGGGGCTTGACATTCAGCCAAGGGTCATAATATCTATCGAGAATCCAGCTGATACAGTACTGCAGAGGGCGCATTCCATTGATCTATCAAATTATGGGAAGCTGAGGGATGTTAACGTAGAATTGTACCGTACAGAATACTACGGGGGAATAATGGTAGAGGGTCTTCCTGTTATTTCCGGCGAGCCCGTGGCCATAGCACGTGAAAAAATAAGGGAAACACTCATTGAAGGCGGGGACGCACTGATATTTTATGAAACGTCCCGGCAGGCAGAGACCAGGACTGGCGACCGGGTTATAGTTGCGGTTCTTAAGGATCAGTGGTTTCTGGATTACTCCCTGGAATGGCTCAAGACGAAGGCTCATGAACTTGTGGATAGGATGCAGTTCGTACCCGATCATTACAAGAGTTCAATGCAGGAAACAATTGACTGGCTTAAGCAGAGGCCATGCGCAAGACTTCGCGGGCTAGGAACGCACCTTCCCATGGATGAACGGTGGATCATCGAATCACTATCAGATTCCACGATCTATCCCGCAGTGTATACAAATTCAAACTATCTGAGGAAAATTAAAGATGTAGCTGGTGAAATAGATCCCGGAATACTGGAATATATCTTCACCGATGCATCAGCGCTTGAAAAAAACAGGTATTCCGAGGAAATCCTGAAACTTGCAAATGAAGCAAGGAAAGAGATGGAGTACTGGTACGGGGTCGATGTAAGGCTCACTTCCTACCCTCACCTGACAAACCATCTCGCGTTCTATATCCTCAATCACGTTGCCATTTTCAGCGGAAGTTACCTCCCCTCTGCACTGATCATTTCCGGGATAATTACCGCTGACGGGCGCAAGATCTCAAAGAGCAAGGGCAACGGTGAGTCTTTAATGACTGTGTCGAGGAAATATTCTGCCGATATCTATAGACTCTATGTGGCTGTCGGGGCAGACTTTTCGTCAACTCTGGACTGGAATGAAGCTGACGTAAATGCGCTGAAGAAGAGGTATGACAGCTTTATCCAGATACTTGACAATTACAGGCCGATCAATGGCGATCTGAATGGCGCAGAGAAGTGGTTTGTCTCATCTTTCTATATGCATCTGAAGAGTTACATTGAGAACATGGAAAAATACAACATCCGATCTGCTTTCGTTTCCATATTCTATGAGGTACTTAATGATCTAAGGCGGTGTGAGACCAGGGGGGGCAGGACGGACCTCGCAATCGGAAAAGTGATGAAGGACTGGCTCATAGCACTTTCTCCTGCAATACCGCACACAGCCGAGGAATACTGGCACAGGCATATCGGTGACTCATTTGTCTCCATCCAGCAGCTAAACCTTCAGCCCGAACTGTCTATCGATACTGTGGTAATTGAGGAAGACAACTATGTACAGAAACTGATTTCAGATATCAGATCCATAATGGCTGTCACTAAAATAACACCGAAAACTGTTGAAATTTACACATCCGGAAAGGAAACCGCGGAACTTGCCAGGACCCTCACGGGTGGGGATTACGGGAAGGTGGACAAGGCGCGCAGGTTCATGATCCAGGATTTTACGAGAAACCGGAAGAGCATTTCCCTCAATGGCCTGGAAGAATATGCTGCAATAGAAGCTAACAAGAGCTTTATAGAATCAATCTTAGGTGCAAAGATAGAAGTAAGGAGAGTTGACGATCCTGTAAATGGAAAAATAGCCTGGCCGGGCAGACCCGTGATTGTCCTGAACAAATAGTCCTGCCTGGAGATCAACGATTATAAAGTTCAAGGTTATTCCATGCCAATGCAATCCGATGGTTCACGATCAGAAACCATGGTAGACCTGGTAAAATATTCAAGAAAACTCGGCTCGAACGAAAATCTCGTACTGCACGGTGGAGGAAACACTTCAGCCAAGACACATGAGGTTGATCATACTGGCAGGAATCTTACAGTTCTCCGCGTGAAGGGGAGCGGATCAGATCTCTCAGCCATAGAGGAGAGTGGATTCACAGGGTTAAGGATCGACGATCTGGCAGCCGCGGAAAAGATAGAGAGCATGACTGACGTAGCCATGGCTGATTACCTGAGAAAAAGCATGGTGGATCCGTCAGAGCCATCTCCGTCGGTTGAGTCATTTCTTCATGCATTCATTCCTTACACCTTTGTTATGCATTCCCACGCAGATGCCATTCTGTCAATAACCAACACGGATCTTTCCGCAGATGATGTCAGGGATATACTGGGAAATGTGATAGTGCTGCCTTACATAGCGCCCGGGTTCACTCTGGCAAGGGCGATCCTTTCCCTCGGAAGAGAAGCAATTGGAAAGGTGGATGGTATTGTGCTTTCCAGGCATGGGCTGTTCACATTTTCAGATAAGGCCGACGAAGCCTGGAACAAGCACCAGAAAATTGTTTCAGCCGCGGATAAGTACATAGGCAAAAGAGTAAGCTCCAGGTTCAAGGCAAAATTTGAGTCAATTCCGGAAGCGGAAGTGGAGAAAGCAATTCCAGTCATTCGCGGCAGCTTATCCCGACGCGGAAAAAAGATACTGAACATTGATGCATCCGGTATTTCCAGGGAAATAGCTCATTCAGTCGAGGGTCAACAGTTTGCTGCGTATGGTCCTGCGACTCCCGACATGCTCATCAGGACGAAATACGACTATCTCTACCTGGAGAACCTGGACAACATCCAGAGGTCAATTGAAAAGTTTGCCGATCAATACGCGGAGGACTACAGAAAATATGTTGATGGGTATCCGATGCACGATCCTTATCCGTCAATCATTGTGATAAGGGGATATGGTATCGTGACAGCGGGAATAACCGAAAGGGAAGCCAGGATTATTCATGATCTTGCCCTTCACTCATTCATAGTCAACGCAAACGCTGATGCAATTTCGCATCATGAGTTTATTTCCAGGCAGGAAGCCTACAACATGGAATACTGGCCATTGGAGGAGGCAAAACTCAAGAAATTCAGGCCAAAGAAGCTTCAGGGTAGCATATCCCTTGTAACCGGTGCAGCAAACGGAATAGGGCTTGAGGCATTCCGAAAGCTATCACAAAATGGTTCTACCGTTATTGCGTGCGATCTGGACGGAAAAATCAGTGAAATTTCCAGAGAAATTTCAGCCCAAACCGGAATCGCAAGTCTTCCAGCGGTCGTAGATCTTTCCAGGGAGGACCAGATAAGGGGAATGTTCCGGGAAGTGATAAGAACATATGGTGGGCTCGATATCGTGTTCAGCAACGCAGGCATCCTGAAAAGTGACATGATAGACGATGTAAGGATCGAGGACCTTGACTTGCACTACGCCGTCATAGGACGTGCCAGTTTCATCATAACACAGGAGGCTCTGAGGATAATGAAGGCACAGCGGATCGGGGGAAATCTGGTTTACAACATTACTAAGAATCTTCTGCATCCCGGTGCTGGCATGACTTCATACGGTTCATCCAAGGCATTCGCAGCACACGTCTGCCATTATGCTGCAAAGGAGGGCGGCCCTTTCGGAGTTAGGGCCAATATCATAAATCCCGACAAGATCTTCCGTGGCTCCCGGATATGGGATAATGGGGTTCTGGAGGCCAGGGCCATGGCAAAGGGACAGACGGTTGAGGAATACAAGACGCAGAACCTGCTCAGGCGAGAGGTTCTTCCAGATCATGTTGCAAATGTGCTCCTTTCACTGATCGACGAGGAAGCATTCGGTGCAACTACCGATGCAATGATACCGGTTGACGGCGGCGTAATCTGAAAGTCATAAGAAGTGCCGGATAACTTTTCTTATGCTGAAATCGATGCCGAAGCCAATCAGGTCCCTTCTCGCCTGCAATGAAGTACGCAGAGCGGATAAACCCAGCGTCCTTCCGTTCTGTATTGCCGAAACCAGGTCGTACAGATGCTCATAGTAGCCATATGCTTTCATTATTTGTTTCCGGTAGGCCATCTTGATCATATCAGGATCATCCTGCCTTTTCATTATCTGAACAAGAATTTCAGCTGATTCCAGCGCAGGCAGTATTCCTTCTCCGGTTATGGGTGAGACCAGCCCTATGGATTCACCTACGCCGATAACCTTGTCTCTTACCATGTTTTCAAAGAGCGGTTTCATCCTGATCTTCCTTCCAACCGTGAAACCCGGCTGTACATAACGAAGTGCTTCATCAACCATATCAAGAGTCAGAGATCCAGCTCCAATGTGATAGCCTCCCGCAATTGGGAATTCCCAGTAATAACCCGTTCCTTTCTTAAAGAATTGAAAATAGAAATCTTTGTGATCTGCCTTCTTTGAAATAATTTCCCTGGCATACA
>JAJYUG010000001.1:112294-115765 GCA_021792655.1 Thermoplasmata archaeon
GATCCAGCTCCAATGTGATAGCCTCCCGCAATTGGGAATTCCCAGTAATAACCCGTTCCTTTCTTAAAGAATTGAAAATAGAAATCTTTGTGATCTGCCTTCTTTGAAATAATTTCCCTGGCATACATCAGGTGATCATCTTCTGCCTTTCCAAGTATCTGTCTGGAAACACCAGTAGCGTCTATTGTCAAAGATTCATTCTCAGCTTGCCTGAACGCTGTCATTCTTGTAGGGAGCCCCGCTACCAGGTCTCTTTCGAAACGGTTCTTGTCAAAGGTTCCGAGTCCGATCCCGGCGAATTCAACCGGGCCAAACTCGTTCCCGGAAAAGGTTACTGAACTAGATCGCACCGTGGAATATTCTTCAATGTCAAGTCCAGCACGGCTGGCAAAGGTTTTAATCCTGTCAAGGTTGGTGGCATATCCACATGGAATGTAATAACCCGGGCGTTTGGGGTCATAGCCCAGTGAATCAAAGCCTTCCTGGTTCAGTCTCCTCAGGAGGTAAGACCCTGCAACCCCGAGTCCAGCAACATTTATCATCAAGGCAAAATATCGAGGTGCATAAATAATCTCGCTGAGGTAATATGAAATGGGTTATGTCTTCAAGTTTGCATATGATGGTTCTGAGTTTTCCGGATACCAGAAGGGAAACGGTGAGAACAGCGTTGAGGATACAATTCTCAGACGACTAAGGACCGCAGGGATCGATTGCGGGATCAGATCAGCGGCGAGAACCGACAGAGGTGTATCCGCAGTTGGAAACGCAGTTTACATAGACTCGGATGAAAGACCTGAAAAAATTTCCGGAATAGTGAACTCAGGCGGGAAAAATTTGTTCCTGCACTCATATGCAGTCGTTGACAGTGCTTTCAGGCCAAGACATTGCGACATGAAAGTATATCGCTACATCATTGCGTCCGAGTCCGTGCAGTTTGACGTAATTTCATCTATTCTGCACCAGTTCGAAGGCACACATGATTTTTCCTGTTTTTCCAGAACCGATGGCAGGAGACCCATAAGAACCATAAATCGCATCGATGTTAGGCAAGTCGGGAACATGGTTTATGTCGATTTCTACGGTCAGAGCTTTCTGTGGAACCAGATACGAAGCATTATCGCCTATTCCCTCCGGAATCAGGAATCGAACCCACATGGCAATCCATTCGATCTTAAATCCAGATTTTCCGGGCTTGCGGATCCATACTCCCTTGTTCTTATGGACATATTTTACGCCGGGGTAGAGTTTATCAGCGTTCCATTCCCTAAGTTTCCCAAGATACTCAGGGAGGAAGTCCTTCACACAGAGGTTAAGCTCGTTAGGGAGAAATTTCTGCTTGATCGGGTGACAGGAAAGGAACCCGACTTCAGTTATACTTTTAACCATCCATGGGATCATAGGCTGTGAAATTTTCCGAGGTCACGAAGAGTTTTGAGGAACTCTCAAAAACTACGAAGAGGCTCGAACTGAGTTCTATACTCGTTGATTTGATGAAGGAGTCTGGAGATGACCTTAAAACGCTCGTTTACCTCATGCAGGGTAAGCTTGCACCGGATTATCTTGGTATCGAAACAGGGGTCTCTGAGAAGATCATTATAAAGGCGCTTTCCTCAGTATCTGGGCTTACCGAGGGAGAGATAGGTTCCCGCCTGGTGAAAGAGGGAGACATTGGAGAACTTGTTGAATCAATAATGATCACCAAGAGACAGGCTTCACTAGAGACTCAGGAGCTAACCGTGAGATCAGTCCATGAATCACTGATGAAGCTCTCCGAGTCAAAGGGACAGGGGAGCATCGCGATGAAAATCAACACTCTCAGGAACATTTTCATAAGTGGCACTCCTGCAGATTCCAAATACATATCAAGAATAATCGAGGGAAAATTGCGCCTGGGAATAGCTGATTCCACCATAATAGACGCATTGACCCTTGCATTTGCCGCAAAGGAAGACCACGAGGCAGTTGACAACGCATACAATTTTCACCCCGATATAGGGCATATAGCTGAACTGCTGAGGAACGGTGACATTGATGCCATTCGGGCAATAGGACCTGAACCGCTCATTCCATTCAAGGTCATGCTTGCCGAAAGGCTTCAGGACATAAAATCCATAATGGGAAAGATGGATCAGGGGGCTGCTTTCGAATATAAATACGATGGCCTCAGGACACAGATACACAAATCTGGTGAGAAAGTCAGAATATTTTCACGTGGTACAGAGGACGTTACCGATCAATTTCCAGACATAGTTAAAGCAGTTGCAGAAACCTTCTCCTGTGATACATGCATACTTGATGGGGAATCCGTCCCTTATAACCCTGAAACTGGGGAACTTTATCCGTTCCAGTTTGTCTCCCAGCGCAGAGGTAGAAAATATAGGCTTGGTGAGATGCAGAGTGAGATCCCAATAACTGTATTCTTGTTTGATATCCTTTACTTAAATGGAGAGTCGCTAGCCGGAAAACCTTACGGCGAAAGGAGATCAATTTTGGAAAAGGCATTTGTTGAAGGGCAGTCATTCAAGCTGGCCAGGAGGCTTGTATCCAGTGACGAGGACGTGATCAGGGCTTTTTTCAACCAGTCTATAGCGGATGGCTGTGAGGGAGTTGTTGCTAAGAGTCTTTCCGAAAACTCAATTTATCGTGCAGGGGCAAGAGGATGGTTGTGGATCAAGCTGAAGAAGGATTACCAGGCGGAACTGTCTGATACACTAGATCTTGTCGTTGTTGGGGCCTTCGGCGGGCAAGGCAGAAGGAAAGGAAAATACGGGGCTCTTTTAATGGCATGCTACAACCAGGCTAATGACACCTTCGAGACAGCATGCAAACTTGGATCAGGTTTCACAGATGAATTCCTGATTTCAATGTCAAAGGAACTTTCCGAGGAGAGGGTCGAGACTAAGCCTGCCCGTGTTGTTTCTAAGATGGAACCGGATATATGGCTTGATCCAACAATGGTCATGGAGATAATAGGCGCAGAGATAACTGTCAGTCCCATACACACCTGCGCCTACGGAACAGTTGAAAAAGAATCTGGTCTTGCCATAAGATTTCCGAGATTCAACGGCAGGATAAGGAGAGACAAGAAACCTGAAGATGCCACAACCACTTCGGAAATTCTGGAAATGTTTCTTAGCCAGAGAAAAACAGTATCTTGAAAATGCTAAAAATCTTTTAAAAATGAGTGAGGATTAATTTAATCCTCGTTGTTATCGGAATCTCTTCTTCCTCTTCCGCCGTAGCTTCTGTTGCCGCCGCTTCCGCCGCCGTATCTGCGATAGGAACCTGATCCTCCGCTGCTACCGCCTCTGAAGCCACCGCCGCTACCGCTTCTGTACTGGTTCTCGTATTCCTTCTCGCTCATGTCAAGCTCTTCGTTTGTGCTCGGGACCTCTTCAGTACCCTCGCTTAATGTGCCATATTTTCCGACGTTAAGTCTCATGTGGCCCCTGACCAGGGAAACGTATCCGT
>JAJYUG010000070.1 GCA_021792655.1 Thermoplasmata archaeon
TCACAATCACTGGAAAATATTGGCCGGAAAGTCAGTAACGGTGAGGTTCTGGATCAGGAGGACATAATTTTCATGTACGATGAGGCGGACCTCAACATGCTCGGCAAGCTGGCCTCATCACTGATGAACCGGATCAGCGGGAACAGGGTCTCATTTGTGTCAAACATGATACTGAACTATACCAACATCTGCAACGTCAGGTGCAACTTCTGTGCTTTCTACAGGACAGGCAAGGAGGAAGATTCATACGTGCTGACAAAGGAACAGGTGGTTGAAAGGATCCGCCCCTTCTATGAAAAGCTCGGCATAACCCAGCTCCTGATACAGGGCGGCGTAAACCCTGACCTGGACCTTGACTACTACACCGATCTTTTCAGGCTTATTCACCAGACTTACCCGAAACTCGGCATCCATGGCCTTTCCACGTCGGAGATATCCTTCATATCCAGAAAATCAAGGATGAGTGTCAGGGATTTGCTTGAGACGCTGGTGGAAAGCGGCATGGAAAGTATTCCCGGTGCCGGTGCTGAGATATTCTCTGATGACGTCCGGAAGATCCTCGGACGGCCTCCAGGAAGCGGCAGGCAGTGGCTGTCCGTGATGGAGGAAGCCCATAAGCTGGGCATCAGGACATCGGCAACCATGATGTTCGGGCACGTTGAGGAAAGCAGGCACAAGGCAGACCATCTCCTCTCAATACTCCAACTGCAGAAAAAGCACCATGGCTTCCTGTCCTTCACCCCATGGAATTTTGAGCCGGGAAATACAAAGCTCCAGGAAACGGCAGGAATTAAATACAGATCGGGCGGAATGGACGTTCTGAGGAACATTGCCATATCAAGGATAGTCTTCAACCGGGATCTTCCAGTCATACAGAGTTCGTGGCTCACCAACGGCATCCAGATGGGCCAGATGGCAATACTGTTCGGCGCCAACGACTGGGGGGGAACAATTTACGATGAGAAGGTAATACCTGCGACCGGAAAGTCCGTAGGGAACCTGAGGAAGGAATCAATCATTAACAGCATCAGGCAGATAGGCATGATACCCGTGGAGAGGGATAATCTCTACCGGCCAATCAATACAACCGGCTGAAGATTGATGGATGAAATATATGGGATAGGGTGCTTCCTTTCAAACCTGCCGGGCATAGGTGGGAAGATCAAGGTCACGCCGGAGGATTTCATAGTAGAGGAAATTCCCATTCAAATCACGAAAGAAGAGGGCGGGAAATACCTGATCCTTAAGGTTAGGCTCAGGGAATGGGACACGAACAAGTTCCTCATAACTCTCGCCAGGCGCCTTGGGATAAGCAGGAAAAGAATCACGTATGCCGGGACCAAGGACAAGTTTGCCGTCACAACCCAGTATTTCTGCATCAACATACAGGATAACGAGGAGCTCATCGGGATAGGGGATGCCCAGATCCTGGAGTCATTCAGGACGGGCAGGATGCTGCGCCTTGGAGATCTTGTGGGAAATACGTTTTCGATCAGGATAACCCCGGATGACGGAACTCCTGTATCCGCGGACAGGATTATGGAAATTTACGGAGATGTATCAGGAAAGGGAGGATTTCCAAATTTCTTCGGCCCGCAGAGGTTTGGCTCCATTAGGGCGAATACCCACAGCATCGGCAGGCTGCTTGTAGCAGGTGATTACGAGGCAGCGGTCAGGAAGTACATCTATGACCCTGATTTCGACGCTGAGGAATACCGGAAGAACTTTGGCATTCACAATGATCCGCAGGAATCCCTGAGGGAATTTCCGGCTCATCTTACATACGAACGATCGCTGTTGGGATACATGGCGGAGCATGGATCTGCCGAAAATGCCCTCTCAAGCCTTCCAAGAAACCTGTCAATGATGTTTGTCCACGCCTACCAGTCATACCTTTTCAACCGGATTCTGACGGCACGGATCCAGCGCTCCGGAAGCTCCTCCCTGCCGATTCCAGGTGATCGCGTTGTTCCCATCGACCGGTACTTCAACCCGAGATCCGATCCAGTGAGGGTGACACACTTCAATGTGGACAAGATATCTGCTCTGGTAAGGGAAAACAAGGCACGCCCCATAATTCCCCTGTTCGGCTACAGAAGCGAGTTCTCTGAGGATGAAGCCGGAGAGATAGAGCACAGGATCCTGGACGGGGAAAGGGTCAGGCCTGCGGATTTCTACATTAAAGATTATCCTGAACTGTCCTCCAGCGGAGATATCAGGATAACTTCATTCATGCCTGAAAATTTCTCCATACCAGTTGAGAATCTCCTCAATTTTTCACTCGGCAAGGGGATATACGCAACCTCCCTTACCCGGGAACTGCTCAAGAAATTCTAGATCAGGCCGACTTTCTGGAGTTCCTTCTTTACCTTTATGACCGCCTGCTCGATTTCGCTTTCCTCCTTTGCACCGGTGCAGACAACCTTGCCAGAACCGAAGAGGAGCAGCACAACCTTCGGTTCCTCGACCCTGTAGACAAGGCCGGGAAACTGTTCAGGCTCGTATTCAACGTTTTCCAGTCCGAGGGACATGGCAATGTCCGTCAGGTTCAGGTCCGCTTCCAGATCGTAGACGGCAACTATGTTCTGCACAACTATCTCCGGATCATCATAGACCTCAATGCCGGCCTTCTTCAGCCTCTGTATTATGGTGTGTATGGTAAGCTGGACGTTGGCCAGGTTCTTGGCTCCAGTGCAGTTCACCTTTCCGCTCCGGAATATCAGTACTGCGGTCTTCGGTTCCTGAAGCCGGTATATGAGGCCGGGAAACTGTTCAGGCTCGTATTCGGATCCGTCAAGGGCAAGCGCTATCCTGCTAAGGTCAAGGTGTTCAGCCAATGAAGTAGATGCCACGATATTTTCAATTGTGATCTTCTCTCTTTCACTCATAAAAGTCACTTAGGGCTTTATTTAAAGTATATATATAAAGATGTTTTTAATTGCTGAATGGGTTGTGAGGAGAAGCAGTTCACATGTTCAGCGCTTCTCTTGCCTCATCTGTCATCATGCTAGGGTTCCACTGGGGCTCCCAAACCAGTTCAACATCGGCAGCTTCCACCCCTTTGATGTTTTCCACAACCCTCTGTGCCTCCGACAGTATCCACGGTGTAACCGGGCATGTAGGGGCAGTCATTGTCATCTTTATGTAAACGCGGTCACCTGTAATCTGAACGTCATAGACCAGGCCGAGGTTGACAATATCCATGCCGATCTCGGGATCGGACACAACCTTCAGCTCCTCAAGTATTTCTTCCTTGGTTACCATATTATTTTCACCAATTGATTAATAAAATACCACTACTTAACGCTTATCTCACAGCGGAGAAAATAATTCTGGATAGTGATCTGGGGAAAATCTTGGAACAAATGCATTCCTTACGCTCTCCTCAATAAGCCTGCCCCTGGAGAGCCTGTTTCCCGATATCTTTCCAACTATACCCGCAGACCGGCCGATATCAGCTTCCCCGTAAAGGCTGAGGTACGCCTCGGATTCGGTCCTGCCGCGCTTTACAAGAGCTACCATATTCTCCGGCACCTGGAACCCGCTGCTCACTCCAACGGTTATCCTCCCTTCCCTGTCGATCACGGAACAGTAGTGAAAATCAAAATAGGCCTGGTTCATGGGGTTATAGATGATCCCTGACTCAATACCTATGGAATAGTCAAAATCATCCAGCCCCTTCATCGCCCTTTGCGTCGCCAGCTTTGCCGTGTCATCGCCGAAGGGCTGTTCCGTCGGGAGGTCATATCCGGTGAATTTTCTGTAGCTGGTATTTTTCATTAATGTGGATATGTAGCCCTTCACTGCATTGATTTTTAGATCATTCCTCGTGGAAACCGATATCCTGACAGGTTTTATCCTCCTGCCTCCCGGTGTAATCTCTCCGGAGACTATTCTGGAGGAGCTCAGTGGAAACAGGTCTTCGGCAAGGACAGAAGGGATGGTGATAATCTTCAATGCCCTTAACCCGTTTGCAATGCGTCTCCTGTTTATATCCAGCGCGGATCGCTCGGTTTCCCTTGATACAACCATGCAATCGTATTCCGCAACTGTATCGGAGTTTCCCCTCCTGGATTCCAGAGGTAATATCTCATAATCCCGCGAATACCTGTCCATAAACCTTCTCAGGGCTTCCCTTCTTCTCTGGTAGGGTACCGGCGGGTAATCCTTGTTACCCCTTGCATAATCATCCGTGGTAAGCCCGATGATAACATGCCCTCCCGTGTCGATTGCGGTCTTGAGAAGTATCCTGTGCCCCTTATGCAACCTGCTGAAAGTGCCTCCAACCAGGGTAGCCATGCGTATGTGAATTCCATGTCAGTGATTAATGCTTCGTTCTGGCTGGTATGGCTGCTGTAATCTGGGTTGCGGATTCATGCAGGAATATTTATACCCTATTGTGACCTGAAAAGGTGGATGAACACAAAGGCAAGGTGGCTGAGATGCACACGCTGCGGACATGAATTCATTTCAGCTCCGGATGCCGGGTCTCCGGTTTTCGGCATATTCACCAGCAAAGTTACTGCGAGCTGCCCATCATGCGGAAAGATCTCGGAGTGCATTGTGATCAGGTCTGCAAGGGATGGGCATAAGTGACCCGTTGTCAATGCTTTGACAGGTGCCGGCACCAGTTTTCCGGGTGGAAGAAGCTTCCTCATATCGCCCAATGGGCATGGTGAAATTTCGCCGAACGATACTTAGAGCGAAAACTTAAATTAAGTCCGCACCTTTTTAGGTGTATAAAATGAGTCTCAGAAGCCAGATGAAAGTAAACAGGAGAATGATCTCCGCATTTCTTACGGGGCAGGCGCATGATCTCTACGGGCTTCTGGG
>JAJYUG010000018.1:0-15674 GCA_021792655.1 Thermoplasmata archaeon
TTTAATGATAAGCCGGAATAATAGTCGAAATAGTTTGTTCCATTGATATAAATAGCATTTCCGTTAATGCCGTTAATAGCATAGTACTGTATCTCATCCGTAGAATAATTTCCAAGACCGGTCGATATCACTTTTCCAGTGGAAACTGAAAATTGCTTATCTATAGTCCTGTTTATCCATGGCGGAATCCCACCAGAATTGAAATACGAGAGACCGGTGGCATTGGCTCCAGGAAAGATAGAGGATCTATTAGTATACCACTTAAAGGTGTTATTTTCAAGTCCTGGTATATGCGTTGTAACATAGTAAGTGCCTGCAGACAGGTTAACATCGGATATAGAGTAGTTAAAGCTCATTTGATTCCCGTCATACAAGCCAGTGTAATTAGCGAATGATCCGTTAAAAAGCCACAAAGTGCCGGTTGACACCTCAAAAGGTGAAGCGTTGTCAAAGGGGTTGTCAGTTGATTTAGAATCTGTGAATGTAACGGAAACGATACCTGCAAGAAGAACTATAGCTATTGCAACAAGAGCGATAACCTTCAGGTCTTCCACATGACTATAATTTTTACTTTCATATAAATATTGCCAGAATACCAAATAAACAGTTTTTTTTAATTGCGGCTGAGACAGAAATTCAAAGGCTTAAGGAATCAGAACAGTGATATTTCCCTTCTTGTTGGACGAAAGCAGCTTCTTTGGTTTTTGAATACTGGAAGAAAGTTATATACGCCAAATATACTTCTGCAATAAACTCAGGTGAAGAGGTGGCGCTGATTTTAGAATTCTTGAAGGAGGTGTTTGATGGACATATTTCTTGAAAATGATAAGAAAAGGTTGAATTACCTAAAAAACTACAATGAAGCTGCCAGGGCTGTAAAGGAGATATGCCTGAGGCATGACGCGGATTCTCGAGTCATACTTTTTGGATCAGTTCTGCGTGGAAACTGGACGGGAAACAGCGACATAGACCTATTGATTATACTTAAATCGCCTCGTGCGAAAGAGGGGATAATAATTGACATCTGGAGAACAGTGGAAGCTCCTGCCGAGATTCATTTTGCAACCGAGGATGAGTTCAAGAACTGGTATTTGAGATTTATCGATGTTTATAAGGAAATTTAAGATACTTCACAACTTTGTTTTCTCCTGGTTATCGATACAGAAGGATCAATAAAGATGCATTCCGCATCACTCAGAGACTATCACCCATATTTGAATATCAGAGAACTCCTTCATAGTCTTCGTAGTGACGAATTCTTTCATTAGTGTCCTCAAGGTCAAACTCATTATTGTCAAAATCGCTTCCCAACCATTCAGTTGTTTCTGCGTTTTCCTCATCTTGTAGATTCATTATAATCTCAAGCGCTCACGCATAACCCTGACATTCTCTCCAACCTGAAGGGTTGGTGATTCTTGCTTCACAGAGCAGCAACTCATAGACCTCCTGTTTAGGCAATTCATCCACATCGCAAGGTCGGTGGCTTTCTTGATCACAATATAGTAATCGAAATTATCATAAAGCTTGATTGATTCTTCAAAATAACTAGCTGGATCGTTCTCCGGTTTCCTACCGATTTCATTCATGCCCCTCTCATGGAAATTGCATTTAGAGAGTTTGCTTCAGAAAGATGTCAAATTTTCGACGTTTTTATACATTACGAAGTTGTCCCGACTTCTCACATGAAACTCAAATGGGTCAGAGAATCCACTTTTCCATAGATTACTGATCACGATCTCAACTGGAAGATCAGTTATTATCAAAATGTCTATGTCACTGGAGAGGATGGAATTTCCAGCAGGTACGGATCCAAACAAGTAGAATCTAGCATCTTTGTCCAGTTTCAGCACAGCATCTCGTATTCCTTTGAGATTTTCAGAAAGATGACTGAATATCTGCTTTCTTCTGTTAGCGGCTTCAACAGCTGTTTCCAATTGCTTTTACAACCTCCCTTGCAACCGTTTGAAGCTTGATTATCTCCTCCCTCGAATACTCTCTTGAAAAGTATCTGGAAGTAATGTAGGCATCTTCCAGCAGTGCCAGTTCCAGAATGTATGTGTTTAGTAATTCCCTAGCGGCTGCAGAACACTTTTTTTCTGTAACATTTGCAATGATCTCAATCAGGCTTTTCAGGGACTGTGTACGCGGATATTCTACGCCACGAATAAGCAGCCTGCTCTTGAGAAAGAGTTCCAGTGACTGGTGGAAACTGAACGCTGAAACGGTAAAATAACCTTTATCAAGTTGATATTCCGCTGAGTCAAGAAATTCTTCTGACCTGGACTTCAGGATCTGGTACTCATTAATGGCAGTCAATTTATATACTCAATTTCTGCGCATATAATAATTCTGCGTTTGCTTTCCTTTTCGGCTGTCATAGAACCTACAAGGAATCTTCAACGATCTTGGACCACATGTGACCCACAGCTATGTGGACTTCCTGTATTATGGATGTCCTGCTGCTCTTTACAATTATGGAGTTCTTGGCTATCCGGATCATTGAACCACCATCCCTTCCAGTAAGCGCGATTGTATGGCACCCCATGGCGTTTGCCTTTTCCAGTGCCAGGTTCACATTCTTTGAGTTTCCGCTTGTCGATATCCCTACCACCACGTCGTCCTTGCTGGCAAATGCCTCTACCTGCCTGGAGAAAATGCTGTCAAAACTATAGTCGTTTCCTATGGCAGTAAGGGAGGATGTGTTTGTGTTGAGAGCCAGGGCGGGAAGAGGTTTGCGTTCTTTTTCAAACCGGCCGACAAATTCGGCCGCTATATGCTGGGCGTCCGCCGCACTCCCACCGTTGCCAAATATTATCAGCTTGCCCCCCTGGCTGAAAGTTTTAGAAATTACTTTCCCAGTTTCCAGAATTGCCGAAGGGTCCAAGGCCTTTCTCGCTTCTGCTCCTGATTCAATGTAACTTGTAATTTCGTTAAGATTCATTTTATCAGCTAATAAGTGATGAAGCTGAAATAAATATTTCCATGTCCATTAACTAATATTCACGAAATTAATCCCGGCATCTGTGACGGATATCTATTCCAAGAGCATGCAGATTCTTGAATTTACGGCACAATACCAAAATTGAACGGATCGATCAGCTTACAAAGATATTGTCCTGCTTCCTGATCCATTCTATCTCGTCACTTCGTATTATCTCTACCGGAATATCAATCCCCCTCTGCAATTTCTCCCTTATCAGTGAGGCACTAAACCTGATTCTCATGTCCTCTCCATGAGGACAGTTTTTGACTGTTGTGATCCATTTGCATGCCTTGCAGTAAACGGCTTCCTCAAATGGGATGATTTCAATTCCAAGGTCGTCAAATGCCTCCAGATTCTTCCAAGCCGCGTATGGACGATAGTAGTCACCAACACCTGCGTGATCTCTCCCTATTATGAAATGCGTGCAACCGAAATTCTTCCTCATTATTGCGTGCATCACTGCCTCCCTCGGACCGGCATAATACATCTCGTAATGCAGTACGGAAAACAGGACTCTTTCAGCGGGGTAATAGGATTTCAGCACACGATCATAAGCTCCCACTATTATTTTATCACTGAAGTCACCTGCTTTTTTCCTTCCTATCACGGGGTTGATGAAAAGCCCGTCCACCATATTCAGAGCGGACTTCTGCAGGTACTCATGCCCAAGATGCGGTATATTTCTTGTCTGGAAGGCAGCTATTGTTTTCCATGACTTGTTCTGGAAGAACTTTCTCGTCTGTTCTGGAGGCAGGAAATATTCTTTGAATGGTAGTTCCTGATCTGATATGCCCACAACTTTCCCGGATAAAATCACCGAACCCATCTCCTGAATTTTTGCAACACCGGGATGCATTATGTCTCTTGTTCCAAATATCCTGTCAATGAACTCCCCCTTGTTAAATTCCCACTTATCATCAATGTACATTTCAGCTAGATTATGGCCATTGCGCGTCAAAATAATCACGTCCCCATCCGACACCATAAATTTCCCTGGATCGATGTTAAGGATTATGGGTATTGACCACGGTATGCCATTTCCCATTCTCTGTTCCCTTAGAATGCTGTCATAATCCTCCCTTGTATTGAATGACGTCAGGGGACTGAATATGCCGGTTTTCATGAGGAAGAGGTTGATAGCAGTCCTTGAATCTACTTCTAAGGTTAGATCTCCCTTACCGGATGATTCTGTATTCAGCTTTCCTACACTGACCAGCCTACCCCCATGTGGTTTTGAAACCGTTTTACTCATCTTCCCGCAGAACAGGTTTGAATCGGACTGGCGCGTGGATGCCACACTCTTTTATGCTGTCCTCCCACCACCACCTCCCGCTCCGTTCACTTTCATGCGGCAGAACCGCCCTACTGCATGGAGCGCAGCCTATGCTTCTGTATCCTCTGGAATACAGGGCATTGATCGGAAGCATGAATTTTTCTGTGTATTCCTTCACATGATCTGAATTCCAGTTCAGTAGTGGATTGAATTTCATTATCCCTGGACGCATGGGGTCTGGCTCCACCATTTCACTTTGCTTTCTGGACAATGTCTGTTCCGATCTTATACCGGAAATCCACGCCCTCCTATGGGATAAGATGCGGTTTAATGGGGTTATTTTCCTGACTTCGCAACACAGTTCTCTCAGGGATGGCGAAGACCTGAAAAGATTGATTCCATGCGCCCTCACCATGTTCTCAACTTCTTCAGAACGTGGGAACACAATCTCAGGAGTTATGCCATATCTGTTGGAAATTATTTCCATTATGTCATAGGTTTCCTGTGGGAGACGGCCTGTATCCAGGGTAACATGCTTTATCCCCGTACCGGCCCTGCTCATCAGATCGGTGATTACATTATCCTCCATGCTGAAGCTTGTGAGGAAAACCACACCGTCACCGTATGTCTTGTATGCCTGGATCAGTATGTCCATGGACTCTTCCATCTTTTTGTTTAACATAATCCATTAGTTGCGTGATATATATGTGAATTTTCAAGCATGTAAAATCGGTATATTATATGCAATTTGCGACTTGTTTATAATATTGCATAGCAATATTTACATATTGATTTATCGTATTGTAGATATGGCGTTATTTTTTGATGAACTTAAGAGGATTAATCTGGATCCAAAACCGAAAACAATGGTCATAGATCGTATGCTGCCGGGAATGCAGGAAAGCCTTGGATGGTCCAGTGGTTTCATGACCGTAGCCAAGATTGGTTGGGGACTGCCTCTTCTCATGGATGAGTCTGATGTAAGGAAGAGAGTGCAGATGTACCGGCAGTATGGCATTGATGTGTCCAATGGCGGTACTATGCTGGAGATTGCTTCCTCTAAGAACAAGACAAGCAAGGCCCTTGAACATATTCTTGACGCTGGCTTTACTGTAATTGAGCTAAGTGAGGGCATCATAGACATACCGAGAAGAGAGAAGAAAATGGTAGCTGAATTCGCCAGGGATCATGGGATGAAACTGCACATAGAGGTCGGCAGGAAGAACGCGGGGAACCAGCTCTCTCTTGAGGATACCATAGATGGAATCGGCGCTGCGCTCGACTTCGATCCAGATATGGTAATCATAGAGGGGCGGGAGACCGGAAGAAGCGTGGAAATATATGATAATGATGGACACATCAAATGGGACTGGGTTTCAAGGATAATAGAGAACTTTGATCAATCTAAGATAATGTTTGAAGCCCCTCTTGAGGATCAGCAGGCGCAACTCATAACCAAACTTGGTCCAGGTGTAAATCTTGGAAACGTTTCCCTGCAGAGTGTACTCCCATTGCAAAGCCAGAGATCGGGTTTCAGGGGAGATAACTTTGGAGGTTTTACAGGAACGGGGAAAGTTTCTGGCAGTCCGGCTACAAAATTTGTATATCATGTAATTTCCTCACACCTTTCCCTGGATCAGGGACAGATTGCCAGCATTACGGGTCTCAACCGAAGGACCGTACAGATAGCAATAGATGCCCTTGTTTCGCAGCAGTTGATAAGAGTCACCAGTGATCCGCGTGATATGCGACACCGGGTTTATTCGAGCGAGAAGCGCCAGTAAACTGCCGACGGCTAAAAAATACTGGCTTGTAGCTGCCGGTTTTGTGGATCGGGGGACGACAAGCTGGTTGACTTTGGCTGTTTGTCCCCAGGCGTATTAGCAATTTGACACCCACCAACCTAGCTTCAACAAAGGGCTTTAACACTCCTGCACTGCAGTCATTTGAGTTTGGCAATGAATTCGGTAACCCTTAGGTCATCCCTAAACGTTACGCCTGAAGTTTTCAGTTCTGTGCAAATCGTGGGATTAAAGTGCGAGAACCCAGCACTGAAAATGAGATCAAAAATATCATGTGCAACCAGGGAAACGCCGGATTATGTGAAGTATGGATTCCCTACCATTATCACGGGAGATCCAGAGTAGCCGCGTTCCAATAGCACAATGAGACCATCCTGTGCATACACACCGTAATAACCTGATTCGAACATCAGTTCCGACATGTTCTTCATGCTTGGATTTCCGGCGGTGAACTGGCTCGATTCGTAGTCCAGCAGAACGTACTGGATGGGAAATGAGACCATTACCCCGCCCAACCCAGTGACATTGAACCTGTCGTTCTGTATGGAATAAAGCGAAATATTCTGGAAACTGACTATGGGTGGCGCGAGAACGGTATTGTTGTACAGCGGTTTCGGGAAGTATTCCGGCAAATTGTTCTGGACTAGTATTTCAGTTGCATTATTGGGTATGAGGGCTATTACTGCGTTCAGTCCGTTGACCTGGGAAATGTTTGATCCGGCAATTTCCTTCTCAAAGTAGAAATTGTTTGGACTTGCGAAATTAAGCGGCCCGTAAGGCTGAAAGAATGGTATCGCCAGAAGCATCAGGACAAGAACTGCAGTTATTGAATGCTTAGCCAGCCACACGACTTTTCTCATTATGCGCTTGCTTTTGAATTTATGATTCTTCAGGTATCTTTCCATCACAATAACAGAGTCAATCAGCCCAAGAAACATGAACGGGATGTAGAGTCCTCCATACTGCCTGTGGAAGAATTGAGGATAAAGAAAAAAGGTATTCGATGAGATTATTATTAGCACGACGTATGGCAGAAGGAATGGAAGCCATTTCTTAGAAACCACAGGCTGGAACAACAGGAAGGCAAAGATGAGAAAGATCGTGATCAATACGGTTAAAGGCGTATGCTCGAATGGCGTGATCCCACCAAATGAGGAAGCGAGAAACGACACATACTCCATCCCGTTGCTCTCCATGTAGCCTGTGACCAGGAGGATTGCAGCTGCCATCAATAGAAGCACTGCATATGAGATCCTTGCCCTGGATCTCTCACCGCCATCTGACACAAACTGTGATAGCATTACGCTGAGAGAGAATAGCAGCGGAAATACCATGTACGGAAATCTGACAGTGCCGCTCAGTACCATCATAACGCCGGATGCAACATAGTTTCCTCTCAGGTAGAAAAGGTATCCAGCCAGGAAAAATGGTATGAAGAACACCTGGTAATGAAAATCAAACCATGTTATTCCAGCAAGGGGCGGATAGAAGAGAAACGCAGTGGATATTGCAGCTGATTTCCATCTGTCTTTCAGGGCAATCATGGAAATTTTGTAAATAAGTACGCACGAAATGTCAAGGGCAACTAGCTGTGCGGCAAGAAGGGATGACAACTGGTTGATCAAGGATAAAGGAGACAGTAAGACCACGATGAAATCCGTGGAAAAGAATCCAATGAAATCAGGAATGGTGGTAAGCGAGCCGTGAATCACCTGCCAGGCACGTTCGTAATTAACTCCAAGATCCCATACGGAATAGTTGAGAGAAGTGTACCTGATGTAGCTTACGTATATCCAGGCTGCATTGTACAGCAGCAGGCCTGCGGCAAGCAATAAGAGGTAGGTGCGTTTTTCCAATACCCCAACCTTATCACTATCCGCTGAATCCTGAACCATCTAAGCTACCCCTAGCCTTTCATAAAATTCCTGGTACTGCTTGAGAGCCCTGTCCTTCCGGTAGTAAGCCCCTATACGGTGATACAGTGAATTCCTCTTGGCTGTGTCCATATCCGCCGCCTGCAGGATTTTGTCCGGGAAATTTTCAGGATTTTCAGGATTGACCAGGAATTTGCTGTCCCCAAGAATTTCCCTGTTTATGGGGATATCTGACAGTACGACAGGCAGTGAGGAGTTAATCGCCTCGATTGTAGGCCTCCCGAATCCTTCCCTGATGCTGGGGCTGAAGTATACATCCGATGCGTTGAAATAGAGCGGGTAATCTGCATCCGGCACTGATTCAATGTTGACAAACCGCTTATCCTTTATCCTATCCAATGCAGGTGTCAATTTGCCTATCCTTATCAGCCTGAAATTCTCTGGGAGCGATGCAATAACTTCCGGCAGCAGGGCAAGGTTCTTTCTTGGCTCCGGGGAGCTCACGTTCAGTATGTACCTGACAGCTTCATCGAACCCAAGTTTCTTTCTCGCTGAATCCCTTTCCCTGAAAATGAATCTGTCGTCGGTCCAGTGGTGGATCACAACTGGGCTTACGTCCGGGAGTTTCTTCCTGATTGCTTCTGCAGTAACGTTGGAAATCGCCACCACGCCCTTCAGGTCACCCATTGCGTCGTAATTCTTTTTCATGTACCGTATGAAGGCATAAGAATACGCACTGCTTGACAAGCGATCATCGATGGGCTGGAGATCGTGCACGGTCCCAGTTATGTTGTGGTTGTACCTGACAAGGTGAAAGAATTCCGGGGAAGTGAGGTGCGAGAATCCGTAGTGCTGTATATATTTCTTCCAGAAGGAAATGCCGTAAATCGAGAGGAACGCCCGAAAGTTGTAAAAGCCACGTCTTGGCTTTACAACGTTTTCATACCCCGATTCATCGCTTCTTGACGATTTCCTGAAATAGACAAGACTCTCAAACAGGTTAAGGTCGTAAAGCAGTCTGGAATAAGTTCCAAGTCCGGTGTTCATAGGAGAACAGGATATCACTGCGGAATTATTTCCCAATCTGGAATTCCGTGAATTGATTTCTGACATTGGATCCTTAAGTGCTGAATAGATATGGGTTTATTAACGTGTCCTAATCCAGGAAAGGTGCTCAAACAGGTTGTGATGCTGTTCAAGATCAACTTTCCTGTTGTATGCCACAGTGGCGTTGAGAAATTCATTGTAGCATTCCTGCCAGAGGAAGTTCCTAGACCAGATAACGGCGCGTTCCGAGTACTGGTTGAGAAGTTCCCTGTTTGCTAGCAGTTCATTTGCAGATGATGCAAGAGCAGATGGATTGCCGTACTCGACAAGCCTTCCAGTTACATAGTTCCTGACTGAATCCCTCACCCCGGGAACATCGTAGCCAACGACGGGGCATCCGAATGACTGAGACTCCATGTTGCTGAGCCCCCATCCCTCCTTCACTGAGGCGCTGAAGGACAGCTTCGCAATGGAATAGAGCTTCGACTTCTCTTCGTCGGAAATTCTCCCCAGGAAGTGCACTCTTTCCCTGATTCCAAGATTTGTTGCCTCTAATTTAAGGGTCTTTTCATACTCTTCTGTCTCCGCTGTTCCAAAAATAAAGAGGTGAAAATTATCCGGGAGGCTTGAGTGTGCCTGAAGTATTTCCGAGTGATTCTTCCACGGTCTCAGCGGTCCGGGCGCAACCACGTAGTCCATCTTGATTGACGGTTTGTAAAAACCAGGATCCACTCCAGTCTTGACGATATTTACGTCCCTGTATCCCTGCCTTATCAGGTCTTTCTTGGTGGATTCGCTGTTTGTTATTACCCTTGCTTTCCTGTATAGCACAGGATTGAGCACATTCTGCATGAAATATGCGAATGGTGCAAGCAGCCCAAGTTTCTCCTTGAAAACAGAATAGGGAATGAGATGGTGAATCATGACGGTCTTTCTCTTCCTGCTCATGAATGCTGAAAGGAATGGGATTGCGTTTACTGACTCCAGAATATAGGCGTTCTTCCTTAGTTTCATAAATTTTCCCAGCATAGCGATGTAAACTGTGAAAATGTTCCCTTTCCTCACTATCTCTATTCCCTCATGGAATTCAGTCGATGCACATCCGGAAAACCCTGAAGCAATCCAGGTAACCTTGACACCGTCAGCTGCAAGTCTTCTCGCCATTTCATAACAGTATCTTTCAGCTCCCCCTGCTTTTGGATTCAAAATATCCCGCCAGTTTATGATTACGAAGTTCTTGTTTGAATATGATGATAAACGCTGATGTTTCATGGGTGACTCCCCTGATCTGGATTCTAAATCAGGAGGAGCACTAATTTTGTTCATTGCCCACGTTATGGAAATTCGAGCATTTAAAGTTTATTTGTAAATTGAGAAATAATACTCAGTTATACACACATGGATACACAATATATAGGAAATTGGCTGCTCAGGATTTTAGAGTTTGACATCATAAGGAAGGGCTATCCTGCGTGATTTTAACCCATCCTGTTGATGCCAGGGTTGCATTGGTATGTAGTACAAGGCTGAATTGTGGTGCCAGATAATATGATGTTCCGGCAGAAATAAGGCACGAGACAAAATTTTCATTCCCGCTGATCCATTCCTTAAACCCATAACCCTGAATGGTTCGGTTGCCAACTTTGGCTGAGAAATGAAGAACCGATGCATTCCATTCGCCCAGATAGGCCGTAACATTGTATATTCCCGGGGCAATGAAGCTTTCGCTCAAGTTTGTCGCTGAACTGCCGTCGCTGTTCAACGTCAACGAATGGTTGAATTCCAGCGGGATGAATTTTGCTGGACCTGACCAGTTTCTCTCTAAAAGAATGATGCCGTACTGCTCATCAACAATGCCGTATTGTCCGGAGTTGAGGAATTCGTTGAAAATCCGGACCTCCTGGGATGTATTTGAAAGATACACCTGCTGTGTATCATTGAACAGATGATCGTATGGATCGTCAATCGCGAATTTCGGGTAGTTGCTGCCGTTAAACTCGTACGCAACCATCCAGTCATACCCCGCAGTCAGCTGAGGCATGTTTGCCTGGATCATAACGGTTGATCCAAGTGGAATCTGTGCTATCATGGCATTGATCGCAGAATCCTGCACGGTATAAGTCATTGCAATTGGACCGTCATAAAAGGTGCTGTTCCCGGAAATGATGCTTCCCACTGGCGTGAGAACCACCGCCAGGCAGACATTCACAGCCACTATTGCCTTGACTACCCTGCCAACCCTCCTTGAGTACCCTCCCCTCCGTGAAATATCGATCAGTCTCCTGAATCCGTATACAAAGGAAATGAAAAGTCCGGGAATCACAAGGGACGGATACTGGAAATTGATCGGGCTGAAATACGCGAGGTGACTTCCCTGAAAAAAGACAAAGGCAAAATAGGGCAGCGCCAGCAAGAGATACTTTGGGGAATACAGCGATATGAAGAATAGAGGGAAGAAGAGGGAAAAAACAAGGAAAAGCTTGAGGGGAAGGTATGCGAACAGGCTCTTGGGAAAACCGCTGGCGTTGGAAACAGAGGTTGTATATGACACACCAAAGTGCATGTTTATGATCAGGAACAGAATTGAAGGAAATATGACAAGGGATACCCCGTATAATTTTTCCCTTATTCGCGAACTGTTTTCCCGCTTGCTGAATACTGCAACAAGCCCGAACAGCAGTACAATTACTGCTGCCAGATAATTTGTCATTGCCGCAATGAATAAAACCAGGACGGATGCAATCTTCCTGTCACAAAGGTAAAGCCAGAAACCAAAGAAGAAAAAAGTTGGAAAAAGCGCCATGAAGTGGAAGTCATACCAGCTGACTCCTGCAAGTGGGTAGTACAGGAGATAAAGCAGTGGAGGGAGGATGGAGAGGAATGGATCAGATATCACTTTTCTTGAGATCCTGTAGAGAGGGTATGCCCCGACGGCTAACCAGACTGACTGGAAAATTAGAAGCGGGATGAAATTCGGGTAGAATTGAAAGATTACAGCAAGCGGTATGTATATCATCTTGTTGGCAGTGATATTCCCTGGATTCTGAATAAAAAAATAGGTTCCATTGTGTACCGCGCTATACAGAAGGGAAGAACTGAGACCGAGGTCGTAGACATAGGCATTGTAGGTCAGAAAGCGTATGACAGAAAGGGTTGAGTACAGCGCAGCGTAAGCCGCAATCGCAGCAACAATAATCATGCCTTCCCAATTTTTTGGTATAGCCTTCTGGGAACTGTCCATCATCAGCGCATGACAATTCACGGTAAAATAATTACCACAGAATCGATCCTGATACGCGTGTCCATGAATAAAACGAGTGTTATTTTTCCAATTTTACTTGATCTAATGGTGTCCTGCCAACTTTTTTATGTCTTGTAACTTTATACGCAATCGAAGAGTTTTGGAAGAACCAAAAAGTGCTGTTGTAAAAAATTCATATCTTTTCATAATAATCTGCATATCTGCATTCACAGCCATTGTTACAGTATTATCCTATATACGATATATCAATTTCTTCACCTCGAACTGGGATCTGGGCATAAACATCCAGATGCTGTCCAGCGAATCCAAAGGTTTCCTGCTCTATGAGGCTGCAGATTTCCAGGGATATGGAGTTCTGTCACATCTGGAAATACATTCCACTTACGTTGCGATTCCGTTCTCATACCTTTACAATCTCATTGGATCGCCAATAGTATTATTCGTATTGCAGGCAATGATTGTCTCAGCTGGAGTCATACCCCTTTATTTTATTTCCAGGAAACTGGATCTGGGCAGGAATTACTCAGCATTCCTGATACTTCTGTACCTTTGTAATTTCCCGATTATTGCATCATTGATGTATGATTACCACTGGCTTTCCTTCATGCCTGTCTTATTTTTGTCATTATTCTATCTCATCTGGACTGACAATTATGTGTATGCCGCTCTTACCATTGCCCTGGGTTCCTGCATAAACGAAGTCTTCCCTCTCCTTGCACTTGGCATTGCCCTTTATTTTTTCATAGATAGAAAGGGACTTATTTCAATGCTTCACCCGAGGGACTTGTTTAAGAGGACGTATCTTGCGCTGTATGCTCTGGTTTCAATATCTATTTCTCTTTTCCTGCTTGGACGGTATCTACAGCTTGATATTCTGCCGTCCTACCTGAACAATGTGCCGGGTATTCTGAATCTTGAAAAATATGGCCTTCCCGCTTTGTTCCCCTCCCATATTAGCCTTGGTTTGGAAACTCTGCCCTTATCTTACTGGGCCATTCTCCTTGCATCTGTATGCTTCATTCCGCTTCTGAGGCCAAAGCTGTTAATCCTCAGCTTGCCCTGGCTTTATGAAACATTTTTTCTCTCCCAATCTTATGCCAACGTGTCGGAACAGTATAATTTTATAGCCATGTCCTCCCTCATAATAGCTGTTGCATTTGGACTCAAGAGGATTGAAAAGGGTGACCTGACAAACAGGGAAAGGTATGGCATACTTGCAGTTCCTGCTGTTTCGGCGCTCGTAATTTCCGCTAATTCATTTTCTGCTGTGAGAACTGACTTTTCTAGCATAATGCTGATCGTCATCGTGCTTGTAGCAGCAATTATTATCACAGTTCTATTTTCCAGGCACAGAATAATTGATGTGCTGCGAACAAAGCTAGCTCGCCTTGATTCTAGGTACTTTATCGCTGCTCTATCCGTGCTGATACTGGTGTTCAGCTTTCTTGCCGGTCCACTGAACGTCAACAATGATAACCGCAATATTGACTCAGGATATGCTTTCTCGTATACCTTGAATCCAGAGTTCAGATCAGCAGAAGCGATTGCAGCTTTGATCCCCGGAAACGCCTCATTGGCAGTATCAGACAACCTGTTTCCGCTCGTGGCAACGGATGCCAATGCACTTTCCTTCTATTGGCTTCCCATCGGTGATCTCGGCAGGGGTGGGTATTATAACTTCTCCAATCCGGAACACTTCCAATATATTTTTGTGGATCAAAGCCAGATCATGGACCTGCCAATTTCTGTAATTCAAGCGATTGACAACCATTCAATTTACGGCGTATATGCTAAGGTGGTAACGCTGCTGAATTACCCGGGTAACATTACGCTCTACAAGCTTGACTACAGGGGCACTGCCAGGACATTTAACGTCCCTTAACTGCTGGCGCAAAAGGCAGAGATATCAAAATTCAAGCCAAAAGCCTAAAATCTTAAGAAAAGATTGAAGGCAATACCGTTTCGAGACGCAGATCACTGAAAAAAGGAAGAATGTTATGAAGATCCTGGGAATCTGGAAGGAATTTTTGAATAGTGGCATGACCGTTATCTCCAGAGTCATACTGTTTTCCATTGGTTTTCTCCTTCTGAATCTTGCTTTCCTGGTCTTTTTTGCCTTTGGATACAATTATTTAATCTCTCTTTTACTTACGTGGATACTTATCATATCGGCCTTCCTCCTAATTGTGCTTTCTGTTATCGTTAATCCGGGATCGGTACCTATTGATGCAGGTGATGATGAAAAGCTAGTTGAAATGCCCAACTTCCATAATAAAGACTATTTATTATCAAGGTTCATTATTCCTGTTGCCTTTTCAATAGTCCTTTTCGGCGTCATGTATGCTCTCCAGAGTTTTGTACGATTTCCGGGGACCGATGAGATCAATATAGACTACTATGCTGGATATCTGATACTGCATGGGATAAATCCATACATTGCAGCTAATATGAAAGACGTGTTTGCTTTTACGGGATTCCCCCTGTACCTCACCACACCGATTCTGACCGGCGGTTATGTTACATCCTTAGGCTATCCGGCTCTGGCGGCAATTATCATGGTCCCAGCTGCTGCATTTGACTTGCAGCCTAGCTTAGTGCCGCTCTTTTTTTCCGCCAGTACCTTTCTTTTGCTCTACCTATTCCTGGGCAGTAGCAAGGGTAAAGGCAGGACCGCACTCATAGGTTTGCTTGCGGCCCTGAGTGTGTATTATTCGTATATCGCAACTGGAGGGACCGTAGATTCCATCTGGGTATTCTTTTCAATCTTCTCCTATATCACCAGAAAGAAACCCATTTTATCCGGAGTGTTTTTCGGGATCGCTATTGCAGTGAAACAGCTTCCAATCATACTTCTTCCATTCCTCCTCATTCTGTTTTATTTCGAAAGCGGAAAAAGGTTGAAGAGGCCAGCAGAATTCTTAACAGCTGCTTTTAGCGCATTCTTGATCCCAAACCTGCCATTTTTGATTGCTTCCCCCATGGACTGGATTAGGGGAGTCACATCAATTGTCACAACGCCGTTGATGGGAGTAGGTTTCGGTCCATCCGCTCTGGCTTTTATGGGCTATACAAGAATTCCTCCTGTTTTCTTCACCTTCATGATGATCTTGGTTTTCATGTTTCTGATTGGTATATATATCATACATTTTGATCGATTGAAATATGCATTCTTTGTTTTTCCCATTATTATACTTATCTTCAATTTCAGGGTAGAGACTGATTATCTCAATGTTTGGCCCCTTCTCCTTTTACCTGCCCTTATGGAGATATATATCGATCGACACTCCACAAAAATCGCCGTTAAGAAGCCTGAAATGAATGCACATGGAAAAAATCACTTTCTTTACAAAAATATCCGCGCCGTAGCAACTATCCTGTTGACTGTTGCAATTGTTGCGTCAGCTGCTTCATCAGGAGTTTATCTTTCAGAAAA
>JAJYUG010000018.1:15774-22806 GCA_021792655.1 Thermoplasmata archaeon
GGCGATTCATAAACCTGCAGCCCTTTTTTGGTCTTCCTTGCTGACCAGTAACCTCCCTTACCGCTTCCCCTGCTCCTGAAAAGGCGTGAAAGGTTAAGGGACTTTATTGTAAGTATAGAAAACCCGAACATGGATAGGCCCAGGACCCATACTCCGACATATAGGGAATAAGCACCGAGGAATATGCCGACCAGTGAAAATGCCAGTTCGAGATAGGATACTTTCCATAGCTTGAGTTCCCGGTTATAATCTACCTCCTTCGTAAATTTCTTATCACCCGTTTTTGGAGTCTTGAAGTATGGCGTACTCTTCCGGAAAATACCCTGTATAAAGGCTATCGCTCCGAGAATGATCATACAGGCGCTTGCATATGTTAGTATCGGGATCATTATGAGGTTCCTCGGCGTAACTATGTTCTGAACCTTGAGGGCATAAAATGCTGAGAGATAGAACAACGCTGTCGGTACAGTAACTATCACAACATAAAATGGGCTGCTGAACACGGAAGTACCCGGAGCCTGCCAACCGAAGACCAATGAAAATCCAGAAAGGAAACTTGTTATTATCCAGCTCAGGTTAGTGAAAGGCGAAAGATATGTCAGAAATAAAACAAACTTGTCCCTCGCGGAAAGGTCTTTCGAATGAAAAGTCTTCTTGAAATACACAGACGCAATTTTTGTCCAGCCCTTCTGTATTTGATACGCCCTTTTTTTCCATATCTCTAAAGTTTCAGGGTCCTCGCTCATGATCCTGGCATTGCTGAGATATATGCCTCTTGTACCTGCCGCATAAAGTTTCCATGAGATTTTCGCATCGTCTATCTCAATGTGCTCTGACCACAGACCAACCTTCCTTATATCTGAGCATCTGTACATTATGTACCCTCCTTGCCCGGAAAAGGGAAAACTTGACAGATACGATCCCATCTTGGAAATAGTATCGCCCTGATCCTGGGAAACTGCAAAAAGGGACGTTATCATGTTGAACTGCCTGTTGTAGTGCCCTACACGAAATGAAACAAAAGACGTGTTTGGGTGAGTCTGGAATGCATGCACACCTTTCAGAATGGTGTCTTCAAGAATACGGGAATCAGAGTCAAGCTGCAGCACGTACTCACCTGTTACAAGACTCATAGCCAGAGTCATTGCACCAGATTTGAAGTTGTCCCTGTCAGGTCTCCTGAACACTACAGCTTCAATTCCTGCATTTTTAGCTCTCTGAGCGGCAGCGTCAACAATTGCTATGGTCTCATCTGTTGAATCGTCAGCAAACACTATCTGAAGCTTGTCTTTGGGGTAATTAGTTGCGATTACTGAATCGACGCTTTTGTCAATAACATATTTTTCGTTATAGCTCGCTATTAATACCGAAACTTTGGGAAACTCTGTTAGAACTGGTGGTTCTTTTTCCAGATTACGAGGATATTTCAATGAATAGAAGAACAGGACAAGCTGGAAATATGATACCATAAGAACGGGTATGGTAAAGAGAATTGATATTATAGCCACTAATTCCCATGTCTGCATATTTATTCTAAGTCGATAAGTGATCTTAGTTATATATATAATTTTACCCTGCCAAGAAATCTCATATTTCATGACAAATTGTGAAACTTTGTAAAGCAAGGGAGGGGAATGAATGTAGCTGTTGAATATGGAAGCTAGAAATAATACTGATTAAAACTAAGCCCCTGACTTAATCGTGAGGAACAGTGCCTTCACAGTCAGTGAACTATGATTCGGTAAGGAATCCCAAGTTTTCTTGCCATCGCACCTTCCATGTCATCCCTGTCGCCGATAACGAAAGATTCTCTGAGGTTCACCTTGAAATCCTGCGCAGCCTGCTCAATCATTGCCGTTTTTGGCTTTCTGCAATTGCACCTTTCTTCCGGCAGATGGGGGCAGTAGTATATTGCGTTTACAAAAACTCCATTTTTCCGCAATTCCAGCAGCATAGTGTTATTGAACCTGTTCATCTGTTCAACGGTAAAATACTTCCTTCCAATGCCTGACTGGTTTGTTATGATGATTATGAGATAACCCTGTTCCTGGTATTCTCTCATAAGTTTCAGGGTATCCCGGTAAAGCACTAAATCTTCCGGCTTAAAACAGTATGGGCAGTCCCTGTTGATAGTGCCATCTCTGTCAATAAACAAAGCCCTGTTTCCTTCCGCCATCGTTTCCATTTCCTGAGAAGTAATTGACTGGGCCATTAAAACTATTCTGATGGTATCACAAAAATGTAAACACTTAAGTCTTCATATTTAGCTATATACAGAAGGATGCCCGTACGCAAATACAAAGATAGCTTGTCTTGGTCGAACAAACTGGAACCGCTTATTAAGAGAAAACCGGCACGGGTCTTAGATAAGCTTCGCACCTATGGAGGCTGCAGGAGATTCAGCGATTGGGGCCTGATTGTTGCTTTCAGTGGACTGAAGCCCAAAAACTCCCCGTCAACCTCGAATGGTATTCCAGGAGTACTAACCTCTATGTTTCTGGCTGTGTAATTCCTCACCTTACGATCCTGGACATAACTACCGTTTCTTATTCTGGGAAGCTTCACGAAGAATTCTCCCTTTCCCATCCCTTCAATTATGTGCACGTCCATGATTCCGTCATCTATACTGGACCCGGGAGAGGCAAGCAATCCCCTTCCAAAATACATGCCGTTCGCGATTATGCATTCAGCAATATCACCCGAAAATGAGAATGAATCACCCGATATACTGATCTGCATGGCCTTGAGTCTGAAGGCCTCCGCCAGTATGTGTCTGGCAAACGATGTATTTTTTCTGATTTTCCGTCTGTCGTTGAAGCGCTTCATCACAAGAGCTCCGAATCCGAGCTCCATTATGTTGATGAAATGAGTTCTCTTTCCGGCGTATTCTAACTCGATGGTGTCAACCTTCCTTGTCCTGCCTGCCTCAATTGCATTTGACAATCCTGCCATCTCAATTCTCCCGATGCTTCTTGTGAAATCGGATCCATTCCCGAATGCAAGCGGAACCAATGCCGTATCAGTATCAATTATTCCCTGCGAAGCTTCATTCAGGGTACCGTCACCTCCTGCAACTATGATAAAATCAAAACCGCTTTTTGCGAACCTTTCAGCAGCAAGCATAGCTTCACCGCCCTTCCTTGTAATGACGAGTTCAGTAATTCCACGTACCTGTTTTTCTATTTCTGGAATGGAACCGACTGCAGACCCGTCTCCGGATATGGGATTCACTATTGCTCCTATTTTCATTTCACCGTTCCATTGATTTCAGTACAGCCTCAGCTTCCTTCCCGACCTGATCCTGGCCCTTGGGGTTGTATATCTGTGCCGCCTCCCTCCGGAGCTTGATATCATCTGGATATACCGGACACTCATACTTTGCCTCAAAATTGATCCTATCTTCTCCCCTGGGTCTGCTGTAATCCAACACGGGCAACCCCCTGGTACGAATGTTTATCTTGAGTCCGGACGCTACCAGCTTTGCAACCTTCCTTGAAATAGCCCTGTAGCTGGTCAGCTTTCCTCCATAAATATCGATCATGCTGCTGTCTCTTTCAATGTGGAAGTCCCTGGATATCTTGCCTGGATCGTCACCTGATCCGAATAGGGGCCTTATGCCAGCGAAGGCGTAAACAACCATGCTCCTGTCTAGCTTTGGAAAGAGGCGCTTTGCACTTTCCACCAGGTAGTTCACGTCCTCGTCCGGGATGGAAAAATCGTCGGGAGATTTTACAAACTTGTCGGTTGTGCCAATGAGCGTAATCTTCTCACGTGGTATAATGAACAGCTGCCTTCCGTCTATGTGCGATCTGAAAACCAGGGCATAATTTAAGTTCAGATCGGTTCGATCAACCACGATATGAATACCTTTGCTCAGGCTCAGCTTGCCGGGGTTGTTCCTGTCGTACAGTTCTCTGATTTCCTTAGCCCATGGTCCACCACAGTTTACCACCAGATCAGCTGATACGGTTCCCACCCTGTTGTCCACCTTGTCGTGGTACTGGATCGATATTCCCTTATCAGTACGGGAAATTGCCTCGACTTCAGTGTAATTGAAGCATGATGCCCCCTTCTGCTGGGCATAGGCAATGTTATACATTACCATCTCGGTGTCCTCGGTTACCCCGTCGTAATAAGGAAAATATCCTTTCACTCCCGGCAACCCGAGGTCATCCCTGATCATTCTCTGAACCCTGAAGTGTCCGGCGAGTATATTGTAAAGGAATATGCCAAGGGTCAGCTCCCCCTTTCCCCATGAATAGTCATCAATTATGACCCGGAAATCCAGCTTGGAGACAATGTCCGTATTTTTAATGAGGTATTCCCTCTCTTTTAGCAACTCCCGTGTAAGTCTCAGTTTCCCCTGCTGCAGGTACCTCAGCCCTCCATGAATCAGTTTAGAAGACCCGGAACTTGTGCCTGCAGCAAAGTCACTCCTTTCAAACAGGACAGTCTTGATTCCATTCTCCGCAAGAATATTTACAATTCCTGCACCGGTTATGCCGCCACCTATAACCGCTACCTGGAAATGTTTGCCGTCCAGCTCACCAATGTCTTTTCTCCTTGTTCGGAATGAAAATTCTTTCATTTTATCCAACCTCTGAAAATACCGGATCCCTCAGGAGGGATTGCATGTGAAGCTTGTTGCCGTCGACGAACTTCCGCATCAATTTTCCAGGACCGTGATGATGTGTCACCGGAGACCCCATCCTGATGAAGTTACTTAGCATTGCATCCCTTATTGCAATCAAATCGTCAGGTTCCTTATTAGACTTTATGGCAAAGGTAAAGTATATGCATGCCCCCTGCGGGTAAACGTGGGAAATATGTGACATGATGAATCCGCGGAATTTTCTTTCCCCCTGCAATGTTTTGAACAGCGAAATGGTCGAATTGTAAAGTTCAACCAGGTTTTCCCATCTTGCAGACGTTTCCAGCGTATCCGGAACAATCCCTCGCATCCAGAGTTCATTGCCAAGGTACGGCCTCTTGTACCTATCCCTTTCCCATATTTTTGCGGGTGATGACCCGATAGAGATTGATCTAGGGGGCTTCGTGATCCTGTCCTGATTATTGTCAATTGTAATAAGAAGTGATGGATCGATGAATTTCCTCATCCTGACCACTTTGCGGACATATTTCAGGCCAATAGAGTCGCGGCTGTTCTTCATTGAGAATTCCGTTTCCACCCCATCAGATAGCCTGGTTATCGCAGGAATTTCCTTCATATTCCTCAGAAATGCGATGCCGGCCTCAAAGCTTTCAACAACAAAAGTTCTATAAAATCTCTTCGTCGGCAACCTGTCCAGCTTGACCGCAGCCTCGGTAATTATGCCAAACTTCCCCTCTGAACCTGCGGCCACATCCTTTGCCATCAGGCCGGCAGATTCGCGTGGACTTATTGTGTCGGCAACGACACCGTCAGATCTCATGATACTCACTGCGAGCAGGCGATCCTCAATAGACCCATAATAGTTTGACTCCTGGCCGGCAGCCTTTGTTGCGATCCATCCGCCAAGGGTGGACCCCTCCATGGATTCCGGGAAATGTCCCAGGGTGTACCCGGAGGCGTTAAGTTTGTTCTCAAGTTCAAACCCTTTCCAACCCGAACCGACCACAGCATAGTCCTCGGAGATATTCAGCTTCCTGAGGCGTTCAGTGGATATGGCCACCGTTTCTGCATTTTTCTTTGACTGCAGCGATCCATTGACACTTGTACCCCCTCCGTATATGACGCCGTGTATTTTCATGGACTCCAGAAAGGCAAGCAGGGGAATGATATCCTTTTCATCTGGAGTGACCACTGCATCTACTATTGCGGGAAAATTGCTGTTCCTGACATCAAGTATTTCAGGGGATGACATTCCGAGTGAATGCTTAAGGCGAATTGAAGCATCAAGAAAAACATTATCGCTGCCTACAATCTCAGACAGCTTCTTTCCGAGTTCGACGTTCCCGGGAATCTCAGGAGGGTTTGCATGCCCATCCCATATCTTGTTAGCCCATTTGATCCCAAAAATGGATTCTATCTCGTTAATTGCAGGGATTTGTAGTTCATAACTATCCTTGCTTCCATAGAGCACCCTGACTCCCGGCATGCTTTCAACAGCGTTAGCGAATACAAATTCCTTCGCTTTTTCAGGCTCTGTTCATTGAATATCACCATTTGACAGCAAACTTTGATTATAATTGGTTATGGTTCGCATACGAAGACCTGAATTGTCCGTGTCGCGTAACACTGAACTATATACGAAAATGAAATTGGATGGAACACCGCTTTCGATGCTAAACCTTATATAAAAACTAGGCGTTTACAAATATGGCAGAATTTCCCAGCGAAAACTGGGTCAAGGAATATATGGAAAAGCTGAATGCAAGCAAAGCCTACGAGGATGCCGGCAAAACGTGGGAAGGTGACATACTATTTGTCATGCAAAAGGATGATACTCACCCCAAGGACGAGTATGTTTATCTTGACCTTCACCATGGAAAATGCAGGTCAGCAAAATATATAGACTCCGGCGACAACCTGCCGAAAACCGAGTTCAAGTACATCGGCAAATATTCAAACTGGGTAAAGCTGCTTGATAAACAGATAGACCCGATCCAGGGGATTCTGACCGGGAAATTCAAGCTTGACGGACCCATGATGAAAATAATGCGCTACACAAAGGCAGCCAAGGAAATGGTCAATACCGCCTCCACCGTAGGCAGATAAGCTTTCAGCACGATCAACCTGACGCGGCTGGAAAAGAGATGATTAAATTAGGTTGCTGTATTTAAGGATGGGTGGAATTATTTTCCGTGACCTGTCATGACAAGGAAGTGAAATTATAATGGGAGAGATTGAAAAAATTGAAGAAAAACTGAAGGGCGAAACTAACAAAGAGGACATGGACATCCCCAGAAGCGAGATCCCTGTTAATTCTACCGAAGTCCTCGACGTCCTGTGGCATAATGCATCCGTGAACCTGGACAACCCTGTCGATTATAAGTCAAAAGATCAAGTGTACAGGGTAACATTTGGTTATG
>JAJYUG010000071.1 GCA_021792655.1 Thermoplasmata archaeon
ACTGGAATAATTTATTAACGCGCTTCCCAATTTATGCCGTGAAGAAAAATTACAGGGCAATCGGGATTGACGATGGCCCATTTGAGAAGGGAAAGGACGCGTTCTCTACGATGGTTGGAGTGCTTATGCGTGCTGACTTTCTTATCGAGTCTGTGTCAATGAAAAGAATATCTGTTGATGGGACAGACTCCACAGCCAGGATAATAGAGATGGTTGAGGACGACTTCAAGAGGAATGCTGCAGTTATTATGACCTATGGTGTGACATTTGGGGGTTTCAACGTGGCAGATCTCTTTAAGGTCAACCTGGAAACAGGAATTCCTTTGATATCAATAACCAGGAAGAGGCCCGATGTGGGTTCCATTGTTTCAGCCATAGTGAATACCCAGCAAGAAGCTGACTACAAACTTGGAATCATGAATTCGTATCACATACAGGAGCTTACTCTGGAAAACGGGTCAGCAATATTCATAAATCCAATAGGAATTGATGTAAAGTCCTCTTCATCGTTAATAAAAAAATTGACGCGGACCGGTAACATTCCTGAACCAATTCGAATCGCTAATATTATTGCTTCAGCCTTGAGGAAATGAAAAATTTGTGGAATGTTTACTCCCTGTACATTCCCATGTCGAGTTCAGGAACAGCCTGCTTTTTTATTTCCGGCAGCTTGCTCATGACTTCGTCCAGCTTTTCTTCCTCTACTGGTATGTACTTCATCTTTCCCAGTGACATATGATACGATCCTGGGCAGAGAGATCCTTCCTTCACAATAATTGCATCTGCCTTCAGCGTCAGGATTGCAGCCATTGCGCGCTCCTTTCCACCATACGGCGATCCGAAGCCCGGGTTCTCGTATTCCTTGATTTCCTTTGTTTCGTCATCTATCTGAAAAATGGAACTTCCATATTCCAGTGGAGTGAACATGTTTTCCTCGTCTACTACGGCTACAATTTTCATGAGAAAATAAGGCAATTCCTCCATTTAATATGAATGTCAGGCTTAACACTACAGAAAAATAATGAGGGAAATGCGGGAATCAGTAATAATCTGACAGCTCAACGGAAAATTTTGGTATGCTGATTCCGGATCCAGCTTCCACATGTCCGATTTCCTTGATTGAAACCCTGCTCTTCAGGGTGTTTATGAAATCAAGCCTGCTCTCTGGATCTATGACAACCACGAAGCCTGTTCCCATGTTGAAGGTTTCATACATCTGATCATACTTGAGCTCGCCAAGGCTCATCAGCTGGTTGAATACGTTGGGAGGGTCGACGGGGTCCTCGATGACGTAGTGCATATCCTTCATCCTTGGAAGGTTTTTGAACCCGCCTCCGGTGATGTTTGCCATACCGTGTATATTCACGATGTTGAGGATGTCAAGTATCTCTCTCACATATATTCTCGTCGGTTCAAGCAGGACATCCACAGTTTTTTTGGTGTCGCCGGGAAAGGTGTCGTTCAGGCCTATCTTGTTTTCAGCCAGTATGTGTCTGGCCGTGGTGAAGCCGTTTGAATGAAGCCCGCTGCTCTGAAGCGAGAATATGAGGTCTCCCGGTCTTATGTTCTCCCCGTTTACTATCTGGCTTTTCTGCACTATGCCAAACACGGTGCCTGAGATGTCTGTACTTCTGATGAGATCCGGGATTATGGCGGTCTCACCTCCGACAATTGTTATGTTTGATATCTGGGCTCCCACGTTGAACCCCGTGCCCAGCTGCCTCGCCATTTCCGCACTGGATTCCCTGAGAGCTATGTAATCAACCATGGCTATAGGTTCCGCACCCACAGTTATTGCGTCATTTACGTTCATTGCGATGCAATCAATACCCATGGTGTCCCATCTGTTGGCCTCCTCCGCTATCATCACCTTCGTACCGACGCCATCGTTGTTAATTGAAACTGCAAAATTCCCCAGATCTATCAGGGAAGTAAAACCTCCGAAACTGCCAATCGTCTTGAAGTCCTCCCTCTTGAACTTCAACTGCCTGATGAATGAGTTTACGAATTCTCCCTGTGCTTTTCTATTGATAATTCCGTTGTTGACTATGGGCATGCCACACATATCGCATCATTAGTTAAATCTTTATCACTCACCGGATTTTCCGCTGAAATAAGTTCAGATAATGAGAAACCTACAGATAATTTAAATATATTCTTAGGAATATCGAGACGGTGATAATTTGGTAAAAGTTGAAACGCTGGATTACAAGCCCAAGCCCATAGAAGAGAATTTTATGGATGACACTGAAAACTACCCTGTCACTGGCAAACACCATGATCATGAGGTCCGCGGAGAGGGAAAGAAGAGAACAGACGCCCAAGGGAAACCCATGCCCATAAGTCTAGGTATCCATGGAACAAAGGTGGCCGTTGACTGGGACGCATGCGTTGCTGACGGAGCCTGCATGGATGTCTGCCCCGTTAGTCTATATGAATGGGAACTCAACCCTGGCCAGATGGGAACTGGAAATGACAAGGATATTTCCAAGGACAAGGCACTGTATGCCAAATACAGAACGGACAAATGCGATCCTGTCAGGGAGAGCGAGTGCATATTCTGTATGGCTTGTGAAAGCGTTTGCCCCACGAGAGCCATAAAGATCACACCATAAACCAAATATTTTACTTTTTAAATAACCGGATTATTATTTCCCCAGAGACACGGTGATTTTTTGGAAAAGAATTAAGACACCTGGTAATATCTATAATGCAAGTATAGCCCCGTGGTGTAGAGGCCAAGCATATCGGACTTTGGATCCGACGACGGCAGTTCAAATCTGCCCGGGGCTGTGGTGACATTATGATAAGAATCGTTGGCCGGAAGAGAGAGACGTTTCCGATCACAGGGCAGGCAACAATCGGTGCGGTGGTGAAGGAACTCAGGTTGCAGGAGAGTTCTTACATCGCCCTGAAGAATGGACTGCCTGTCACGTCTGACGAACCCGTTTCAGTGAATGACGAAATAGTGTTCATGGAAGTATTTTCCGGAGGGTAATCAGATTATCCTCTTTGAATAAAACCTGTCCATAACGTCGAACCTTGCGTTTCCACCTGCGGGGTTGTATATTGCAATCCTATCCTTGAGGTGTGCCAGATTTTTCCCTATGGAAAGATCCTGAAGATGTTCCTGAACAAACTGTTCTATTGTTTCCGGTTCCGTTCTTACATCTGCGTAAATCCTATCCCCGATGATGTATGGGCCCCTTACCGCTATCTCCTTATATTTCCTGACAAAATCGAGGACATTGTCTGAATCTGCAGGCGGCCCCTCCCTGGTTCTGATCGCTGGACTGCTTGAATCCCTGCACTCGATCAATATCTGCACTTCACCCTCGAGGCTTATTTCCGAGGAGAGAGGCATGAAACCTCCGGAGTAAAGAAGATCAACAAGCGAATTCCTGAACTTTACCGCCTGTGGATATATGATGTCGTCAACAACTGGAGGCTTGGGCATGCGGAATATCCTAATCGCAGTTCCACGGTCAGCGTAAACAGGCTGCTGCCTGGGAGCATCCGGGTTAAGATATTCCTCATCATGGGTAGAGAGAAATAGCTTCGACGCTACCTTCATCGTGGAAAGACTCTCAACACTTACGGCAGCCGCGGCGTTCCGCTCGTCATCCACGGGATCAATAATGAGAACGGGAGACTCGGGCAGGTTTGTTCTCCTTGTGTTACCAATTATGAGCTTGCCCGAGAGACCTGAAAACATCTGGATCACGTTCTCGAAATTCTCAAATTTCCATATCAGGAGTTCACAGATGTAACCTGAAAAGCCGGATACCTTTACCTCGGATCCGTAAATCTGGAAGTGCTTCATGAACAGCTTGAGGAGTATCACCTGATCCCTCATTTCGGCTGTCAGGTTCTTCAGGACAAAATCGGTGTGCAGGGGTGTCCGATCCACAGAACTGACCTTTCTTTCTCCCGGACTTATGCGGTAGCTCGGGACAATATCCAGCTTATACCCGTTCAGCCGCCCGGTAACATATGGATGCTCTGCGTATTTTTCAGTCCCATCCCTAATAACGGCCCTGCCTATCTTTACCCCGAGGTCTTCCATTTTCCTCTTTTCATATTTCCTTGAAAATGTCACGAAAATGTCTACGTCGCCGGACTTAATGTTCGTCCCCTTTGCAACGGACCCTACTAATACCGGATCGGCATCTATGGAGTTCTCTGAACAGTATCTCCTGATCTTGCCAATAACATCAGAAACAAGTGATGCAATTTTACCCTGCTCAACACTGTCGGGTTTGTACTGCCGGATCAGCTTTCCGTAATCAATCATTGCCCGGTCAGATCGATGATCGCCTGCGCTGGCTGGCCGTTGGCTTTCTTGAGGGCTTCTATGGCTTTTTCCCTGTTTACGCCAGTCTGATCGATAACAAGCCTTAAATCGTCCTCATTGTATTGCGGAGCTGCTATTTCCTTATCAGCAGCAGATTTTGGGACTTCCTTCATGTTACCGACGATCTGGAACGTTTTTTCGCCTCTTGCCTCTATCATCATCACCTGTGCATTGGATATCACGTAATCTTTTGTGGTGCCCTTAAGTATGACGGTCTTGACATCGGGCATCTCGTCGGATTTAATGCCCATCTGCGCCATCATTCGCTTCATTTCCCTGGAATTCATCTTGCCCGGAATCATGATAAAAAACCTATGGCAAATGAGGATAAATAAATTTCACAC
>JAJYUG010000019.1 GCA_021792655.1 Thermoplasmata archaeon
TTCAGATTTACCACTCTCAAATATTTATAAGAAGATCTGACATCAGTATATGAAGATGGAGAATAAGAAGAAAGATTTCAGCGAATGGTACAATGAGATCATAGATATCAGCCAACTAAGCGACAAGCGTTATCCAATAAAGGGAATGAACGTGTGGCTGCCCTATGGATGGAAAGCAATGAAGAACATCGATAGCGTAGTGAGAGAGAACGTGGACCTCAAGGATTTTCAGGAAGTCAGCTTCCCAGTTTTAATAACGAGGGATATGCTCACGGTGGAATTTGAGCATATTAAGGGATTTGAAAATGAGCTATACTGGGTTACAAAGGGGGGGAAGGAGAAGCTGGATATTGAAATGGCACTTCGCCCCACCAGCGAGGCAGCAATGTATCCGATGTTCTCTCTCTGGGTAAGGACACATGCTGACCTGCCGTTGAAAATTTACCAGATCGTCAATGTATACAGGTACGAGACCAAACATACCCGCTCTTTCATCCGCATCAGGGAGATCCACTTTTTTGAGGCTCACACTGCTCACCGGGATCATAAGGAATCGGAAGAGCAGATGGCCGAATATATGGAAATATGGAAGAAAATCAGTTCTGCACTCTGCCTCCCCTTTCACGTTGACAGAAGGCCGGAATGGGATAAATTTCCTGGAGCCGTGTATTCTCTCGCCTTCGACACGGCTCTTCCAAGCGGAAGGTCCCTGCAGATCGGGACTATTCACCAGTATGATGACAATTTTGCAAAGAATTATGACATAAAGTATTCTGACGAATCCGGTCAGGCAGTTTATGCATACCAGACAACCTTCGGACTGAGTGAACGACTCCTTGCAGCCATAATAGGCATACACGGAGACGATACCGGTATCGTGTTTCCACCAGACGTGGCGCCTTTTCAGGTTGTGGTGATACCAATACCGTCGGATAACAGCGAACAGGAAGGTTTTGTCAGTTCAGTTTGCACAGTCCTGACGGACCACGGTTTCAGGGTAAAGCTCGATAACAGGGATGCATATACGCCAGGCTATAAATTCAATGACTGGGAAATGCGTGGCGTTCCGCTCAGAATTGAGATCGGAGGCAGGGAGATCGGAGAAAGATCAGTTACAGTCGCGAAACGTACGTCCAGGGGTAGGCAGAAGATAGAGTTCAAGGATCTTGTTCCCGGAATTTCACGGCTGCTCCAGGAGGTAAAGGATGAGATTACCGCACGGGCAGCTAAACAGTTCATGGAACTTTCCCGGAGAGACAAGTCTTTGGGGGAAATGAAATCATACGAGGGGATAAGTCTCTCTGGATGGTGTGGAAACAGGGAATGCTCAGATACAATAGAGAAGGAGACGGAAAAGGTTGTTCTCGGAATTAATATCAGCAACACCGGAGATGCAAAATGCATCATCTGTGGAAAGCCGGGAAAAATCGCAAGTTTTTCAAGGACTTACTGATCGGTGGATAAATGTCTTCAACTGATTTCAAGCTTTTTGTTTTTGATATGGACGGTGTGCTTACCGGGGACTCCAGCAGCTGGAATTATGTTCATAAGCGCTTCCAGGTGGATAATCGTGAACTCCGCCAGAAATTCGAGATGGGTAAGATAAGCTACGAGGAATTCCTGAGGGGAGACGTAAAACTCTGGATTGATAAGCGGGGAAAAGTCTCTCGAAGCGAGATAATATCAATCCTGAACGAGATTCCGCTGAGAAGGGGCCTTGCAGACACCATAAATCTCCTGAGGTCACGGGGAAAGAAGGTGGCTATAGTTTCAGGCGGCATTTCGTGGCTGGCCGATAGGATTGAGTCTTCAGCCAGATTCGACTGCGTACAGTCCAACCACCTTCTAACTGACAGTTCCGGCTATCTCATTCCTGACGGAAAGGTTGAGGTGGATTTCCAGCACAAGGACAGGAACGTAAGGGATATCCAGGAAAAATTTGCAGTCGATAGGGAAAACACTGTATGCATCGGCGATTCGTTCGACGATAGATCCATGTTTCAGGAAGCAGGCTACTCCATAGCGTTCAGTCCTCGTCACGCGGACCTGACCAAGTTTTCAGACGCAGAGATACTGACCGGCGACCTCATGGACATCGTCAGGCTTGTGGATAAATTGTGATAGGCATTTCAATCTACTTTTTATATTAATTCTATATATCAAATAAATGGAGAAAGTTGAAATCGGCAGTCCGCAAAAAAAGCTTTCCATGGGTGTGAGCTGCATAGATAGCCTCCTTATGGGTGGACTGGAGAGTGGAATAGTTACTGAAATTTATGGGGAAGGCGGTTCAGGGAAGACAAATCTGGCCCTCTTGTTCTCCATTTCCTGCATCAGGCAGGGAAAAAGAGTAATATACATTGATACGGAGGGGGTGTCATCGGAGCGGTTGGCACAGGTATCCGCCGGAACGGAAAAGCTTTCGGACAACCTGATATTATACCGGATCAACAGCCTCGAGGATCAGGAGATGGCCATAATGCGGTGCGAAAGGCTCATGGAACGTTACGGGAACGTTGGTCTAATAGCGATTGACTCATTTACCGAATATTTCAGGCTCGAAAAGACCTCAGATGTCGCTGCCAGAATCTCCGGGTTCCAGAAGCAGCTTTCTCACCTCACCAGAATCATCCTGAAGTTCAATATTCCAGCACTTATCATAAACCAGGTTTACCAGGATGTTGATAGCGGTGTTCTTCAGCCATTTGGTGGCTATGTAATCGACCATGCAATGAAATCCATACTGGAGGTCAGGAAAATCGATAATGGGAAGAGGAGACTCGTGGTGATGAAGCACCGTTCAATAGGAGAAGGGCAGTCTACAGACTTCAGGATAGTCAGCTACGGGATATCCTGTGAGGCATAGTTATGGGCGTAAATATTTCCGATATTGTACAGAAGCACGGAACAAGCTTGAAGGAGCAGTCAGGATCAGTTGTTTCAGTAGATGCCTATAACATCCTCTACCAGTTCCTAAGCAGCATCAGGGAATATGATGGAAGCCCGCTGAAGGATGCCAGGGGACACATAACCTCACACATTTCTGGCATTTTCTACAGAACAATAACGCTGATGGAACAGGGCATAAAGCCCGTTTACGTTTTCGACGGCAAACCCTCCTACCTGAAAAATAGGACGCTTGAAGAGCGAAGGCTAATAAAGGAAAAAAACGTACTTGAACTCCAGGCTGCTGTAGAGGCTGGAGATGAGGAGAGGGCCAGGTCCCTGTCGTCAAGGATAAACTATGTTACCCGGGAAGTGGCTGACGATGCCAGAAAGATCCTCAGCTATATGGGCCTGCCATATGTTGACGCTCCTTCCGAGGGAGAAGCGCAGGCTTCTGTCATGTCACGTAATGGACTCGTTTCCGGTGTTGTTTCACAGGATTATGACTGCCTCCTCTTCGGTGCAAGGAGGGTGTTCAGGAATTTCACCATGTATGGCAGGAGAAAGGTGCCGGGTAGGAACCTTTATGTTAACGTTACACCAGAATATATCGACCTGAACGAGGTCCTTGAGACAAACCACATTACCCACGAACAACTCATCGACCTTGGAATTCTCGTCGGGACAGACTTCAACAGGGGGCTCGAACGCGTGGGGGCAAAGACTGCACTCAACCTGATAAGAAAATACGGAACGGTATATGCCGTCCTCAAGGAAAAGGGGCAGGAGATAGAGAACCTTGACGAGATAAGGAAATTCTTCTGGTCACCTCCAGTGAACAGTGAGGTGAGGATTGTTTTCACGCGTCCGCAACCCGACAGGCTTTTCCAGTTCCTTTGCGATGAGCATGACTTTTCCAGGCAGAGGATTGAGCCTTACCTTGAGAAGCTTGAAACTTTCTTCGGCAGAGAGAAGCAATCAAATCTAGATACTTTCTTCTGATCATGCGAATGCTGGATTTTTTGGCATCTTGTTGAAAAAATGTCAATATTTGAAAATAGTTCAAAAAGTTAAATTCATTTATATAGTGGTATTGCGTACATATCCTTATGGGGAATAGGGTACTCATTGAGGTTACGCATGTTTCCAAAAAGGGCGCATCGTTCAGGGTAACGCTTCCTAAGCGCGTGGCGGAAATTCTGAAGATTTCTCCTGGTGATATTGTGGGGTTTTATTCCGAGGATAGCGATGTTTCAATAGAAAAGATGGTCTGACTTCATTTTTTGCCGTTGACAGCATCAAACATTTCCCTGATAGCTTCTGCACTGTATACAGCCCTTGCAGGGCTGATCATGATATCGACGTAACGTGCAACTGCTGATTTAAGGTCCATTGGATGAATTTTTCCCTGGGCATAGAGTGCGCTGAATTCTTCGAAGCTCCCGAGGGATAGATCCCCTCCAAACTTCTCTGCCCTCTCTATGATAACTTCCCCCCTGTAATAGGGGAAAATAATGTGGCGAAGTATATCCGTGACGGGGTTTCCGTTTATTTCTCCAGCAGGGCAATATGCGTGCTTAAGCTTCGAAATAATCGCTTCAAGGGTATCGGATACGAATATCGCTGAATCTGGTGAACTCTTTGACATTTTTGCGAACGGACCCATACGTCCATTCCCGGCAAGGCTTCCCAACAAAGGCCCATGAATAGAAACAACCTTTTTCCTATGCATTTTCTCGGCGATGTCTCTTGCCAGCATGTGTGCATGGCGCTGGTCCATGCCCCCGAATGCAACATCAAAATCATTGTAAAATATATCATTGACCTGCATGAGCGGATAGAGGTATTTGCTGAAATCCTGATCTGCATCATCTTCGGTGCGACCCATGATTGGAAGGGCACGTTTCAGCCTTGCAAGGTTGGAATGTTTTGCAACGTGTATGAACTGCATCCAGTAATCACCGTTATCCACCAGGTCAGCCGCCCAAACAAATCTCACATTGTTTACCAGGCCCATGGCCTTCATGCTCTGTTCAAGCATCTGTCCACTTCGTCGGATCATCTCCATATCTCCGCCAAGCTTGTCATTTATCAATGCATGCCAGTCAGCAAGCAGTACAGTGACACTCATTCCGGTGGATGCAGCTTCAATCAGTTTCATAGGCCAGAGGACTGCGGTTCCTATGTGCGGTACTCCCGAAGGCTCAAATCCAATGTATGACCGCGAATGCGATATATCCAGTGAGCTGAGTTCTTCTCTGGTGACGATTTCTTCCATGTTCCTTGCTATCAAGTCGATGTTATCCATGTCAGGCATCTTCTGAAGCGCGATAATGAATTAAATTTTGCGAACATACATCCTTGTACGGACATCGAAAGCACCTTGCCCTACTGTCATGATTCCTGAGCGGTATTCCTGAATTTGCACGGATCTCATCTGCAATGGCAAGTACTCGATTCCTGAGGCCCTTTGTATTTTCCACTCTGAAAGTCGAGTTCCCATATTTCAGAATGCCGTATTTTATTACACTTTCCGGATACATATCTCCTAGAATTATGAAGTAAGCTCCCATCTGCAGAAGATGTCCTGTTCTCGGCTCGCTTGCATTGCCTGACTTGTACTCATACGGCACTATGAGTTTTCCCTTCCTGGTAATCAGGTCTGGTTTTCCAGTGATGAGGTATCTTTCCGACTTTAAAACCTTGCCCTTCGTCAGCATATCGCCGTATATCTTCTTCCCCCTGGGCACACTGAAGGATTTTCTCTTCCCGTTTGCAGCCAATATTAGAACAAGAATAAGAACAACCACGAAAATGAGGAGAAGAATGGCTTCCATTTCAGATCGTCAGAAGCAATATAGCGGAAACGACAATGACGAGTGCAACTACCATTATCCTTACCACGAGGGTAAGGGAAACGTACGATTTCTCCAGTTTCCGGTGTTTATTTCTGCCCATGGCCATGCGCTTTGAAGAAATCCTGCTTCTTGGATATTTTTCTTTCTGATAGTACCACGCAACGTTGCAGAATTCATACTGCGATATCTCGGAAGCGCTCACATATCTTGGTTGCGATGAGCTATTTTCCGGGCTCGAGAAACTCATAACCCCATATCGATCCGATTTATAATAATCTCGGCGTAAGGGCGTTCCTGGTGAAGCTGTATCCTCCTCTCCCTCATCAGGAAGAGCGAATACACGAAGAAGGAAGATCTCTCCTCTGCCGTACTTCCCCAGTAATCCTCCATATAAAATGTGTCGTGGTAAGCACCTGCAATAATCTGGAAAGTCCTGGCAATCTCCCTTTCTGGCTCGTCCAGATTGAGGTTGCTGACTATGTCGTCGAGTGAGTTGAGTTCCGGAGGATCACTCCTCCTGTTGGACTTAGCTTTCGGTCCGTGCATGTAGGCTGATCGCATAGCATCAAGGAGCTCGATCATCCTTATTGGTCTCTTTGTATGGCCAGATACCGGAACCTTGAGTTCCAGTTCGCTCTGCGCAGAAGCGGGTGCGGTGAGTTCAGCCGTAAGGTCTAAAGGCTCCTCTATGTATTCTAACTCATCCGTTTCCACGGTGGACAGTGTCTTAAGGTATAGAATCCTCCATGCTTCTGCAATAATATATCCTGCAAATCCCAGGTCAGTGAATTCTTCCGTTATGATCATTTTGAAGTATTTTGCAAAGGCAAGCAGATCTACATTCCATGGATCAAGTGTCCCATCCTGGCACATCTTGAAAACCATTGAACTTGCCTTCGAGACCGGATCAGATATCGCTTTTGTATTCTCAAAATTGCGAAGGACTTTTTCATATTCTGCAGTGTTGATTTCCATCAACTCTCCCTGCACTATGAGGCTGTTCATAATCTCCTGGAATTCCATCAGAACTCCTCCGTATCGGGCGATATGGTTTTACCGTAAACTTCTGTGTTTTCCTGGTCGAAACTGGTTACGCCAATTATGTTATTCGCATACTTCAGCATTGCCTTCTTCAAAGATACCATCAGAATCTGCGAAGTTTCTGAATTTGCCCTGAACATTTGTCCCATTCTTTCGACGTTTGAACCGTCAAGAAACATGTCAACCTCATCCAGATAGTACACAGGTGAAGGCGTAATGCGCTGAACAGACATTATGAATGCAAGTGCGGTAAGGCTTTTCTCCCCTCCGCTCAGGGATTGCAGCTTTGCAAAGGTCTTTCCCTTTGGCCGCGCTTTTATGTGAACCTCTGATTCAAGCGGCTTTTCCGGATCGCTGAGTAAAAGCTGGGCCTCTCCTCCTCCAGATAGCTTTCCGTAAATTAAGTTCATCCCTTCATTTATGCTGCTGAAAGTCCTCACAAAAATCGTCTCCTTCTGTTTGTTGAGCTTCTCCATTAAGCCTTCAAGCTCCTTACGCTCATCAGTGAATTTCTGCAATTCGCTCCGCAGGGTATCTAGGACGGATGAAGCTGAGGAGAATTCTTCAATTGCCTTGTAATTTATCGGCCCCAGTGTTTCCCCCTCGCCCTGTAGCACAAGGATGGACTTTCTTATTTCCTGGTCCGAACTGCTGCTTTCGATGGGCTTGCCGCCAGAATTTATCAATTCTTCAGAAAGCTGTTGAATCTTTTCCCCGATGTTCGCTACTTTCGAATTCAGTGTTATTATCACATCCTTCTTGGTGACGCACATTGATCTGTTCGTATCAATTGACAGATTCAGTTTGGAAATCTCGGAATCGAGTTTTGATATGGCTTCTGTGTATTCCCTGGTGTTTTTGTCCAGTTCAGCCTCAACGAGCTGAGTCTTGGAAAGATTGGATTCAAGTGCTCTCTGATCAGCAATTATGGAATTCTCTTCTTTCTCCAGTATCTTTATCTCGGTCTCCAGATCTTCTGACTCTTTCTGAAGTGTATTGCATCTGTCTGTCGCGTGCCTGATTTCCACAGATGTTGCTGAAATTTCAGATGATATCTCTGACTGCTGTGCACGGAGCTGGGAAAGCTTCTTTTCAATGGATTCCTGTAACTCTGCTTCCTCTGGGTTCTGTGTTTTCATCTCCTCCATTATAGCCGTCTTTTCGCGCTGCTTTAATCGCATTTCCGTTTTGACTTGCTGAATCCTGGCATTCTTTTTCTCGTACTCTTCAGTGACCGAACTCAGTTCCTGTGTGCAAATTGTTATCCTGCCTTTTATCTGCTCAAGTTCAGCCCTTGTTTTCGTAATATCCCCATCAATGCTGTCTGATCTTGCTTTTTTCTGCCCCTCTTCCCTCGACTTGATGCTCAGTTCTTCAGTGAGCCGGTCAAGTTCGGAATTTTTTGTCTTTATCATTGATGAAAGTTCATCCATTCTTGAGTTTGATACTGAAATCTCTGAGGATATGTCTGCAATTTTTTTCTCGGATACCACGTTCTCATGCTTCTTTTCAATGAAGCCTCCGGTGATTGCACCGCTTGGATCGAATATGTCACCGTCCAGTGTTACGAGCTTAACCCCCACCATGTATTTCCTTGCAATCTCCACATTTTCCACAATCACGGTATCCTGAAAACCATGCCACACGCAGCCTTCGTAACGCGGGTCATAACTGATTCTTTCCATTACATACCCCAGTGAGTCCTGCGAGTTGTGCACTATTATTGCCTTCCCACGTGGCCTTCCAAGGGTCATTTTATTTACTGGAAGGAACGTGACCCTTCCAGCCTTCTCTCTCTTGAGGAGCTCTATGCATTTCTGTGAGGTTTCATCACTTTCAACCACCACTGAGTTCAGCCTGTTGCCAGCTGTAGCTTCGATAGCTGTCCTGAATTCCTCGTCAAAACTGATGAGATCCTTAAGGGTGCCATGGATCCCCGGAATAAGGTTCTGGTTCCTGGCACCCATTATGAGGCTAATGGCCTTGCTCTGGATAAATCTCTGGTTCTGTGTCATTGCACTTATCTTCGAATATTCCCTGTTCAGATCAATGAGCTTCTTTTGCAGGCCGTCCCTATCGGATGTGAGATCATGTATTTCGCTCTTAAGAGCATAATAACCATCAGTGAGGTCCTTGAGCTTGCGTTTTTCTTCTGCGGCAATGGATTCAGACTCCTTGCTTCTCCATACAGAGTCCTTGATCTGGAATTCCATGGAATTTTTTTTCTCTTCAAGAGAGGAGAGTTCGATTGTTTTTGCGATCTTTCTGTTGTTTATCTCACTCAAGTCGACCTCAAGATCGCCAACCTCTATGCTCATTCTCTCAACTATTTCGTCAAGCGCTGAATACCTCTCCTTTAATTCCTTAAGTTTTCCACTGGATGCTTCAAATCTTCCCTTGATTGATGAAAGTTTCATGTCAAGTTCCTTAATTTCTGCGGTAATTTGATCCATGTCATCATTGTTAGTCTTGAGTTTAATCTCGAAGTTCTTCCTCTGTTCCTCGAGGCTGCTCACGTCTGACTGGTTTCTCTGAATGCGCAGCTGCTTTTCCCCTACCTTGACACCTATATTCTGTATCTGCATCTTTTTTGTAGCTATGTCCAGCCTCAGTTGCTCAATTGCTTTCCGAACCTGGATCAGTTCCTGTCCGCTTATGGCTGCTCTCTGCCCCTCTATTTTCAGCCTTTTTTCAAGTAAATCTTTAACTTTGCCGGATATGCTCGAATTTTCGGCTTCGAGTTTTGCAACCTGGCTGTCCAGTTCATATATCTGCGTATTCAGGGAACCGATTTCCATGTTGTATCTTGAAATCTCCCTGTCCATAAGGGTAGCCCTGAGATTCAGTACCTGATTTGATATGTTCAGGTATCTCTCAGCTGTCTCCTTGTCATGTCGTAGTTCGTCAACGTGACGCTGCTCATCCTGTGTCCTTACGTCCAGCTTGATCATGTGATCGTTTATGCCCAGTATGTCTGCCTGGGCTTTTTGAATCTGGTTATCATAACTCTCAACTCCTGATATTGCCTCAAGGAGCTTCCTTCTCTCTACTCCGGTCATCTTCACCAGGTTGTTTATGTCTCCCTGCAAAACAAAGCTATAACCATCCAGGTATATCTTGAGGGAGTCAAGAAGCTGCTCTACATCTGAATGCTTCACCCTTGAACCGTTAATATAGTAGTTGCTTTTGTAATCATCGCCGTCGGCTGTCAGTTCCCTCATTATGCTGATCTTGCGGTTTTCCTGACCATCACCATTCTCTCCGGAATCTATATTTATCTGGACTCTGCAGTACTTTCGTCCCGGCCCGTCTTCCGAAGATCGATGAATAAGGTCGGACAACCTGTCAGCCCGAACGGATTTTGCTGACCTGACACCAAGAACAAAGAGCAGGGCATCTCCTATGTTGCTCTTTCCGCTTCCGTTAGGCCCACTGATAACAGTAAGTCCTTTCCTGAACTCAACTTTCCTCTTATGTCCGAAAGACTTGAAATTGTCCATTTCGATGGATTCTATTATCATGACTGCTCCTGTCAGACACTTTACGCTCTATAAATATATATATTTATCTATTTAATTGAATCATACTCCGGCAGATAATGCTTTTAGAACGAAATCAATACATGTACGATACTCTTGAAACTTGACGATGATACATATCTCAGAATACGGGATGAAGCTTATTCGCTTGGAATAGGGAACACTCCGCTTGCCCGTCTCGATCTGGACGGGGGAGTCGAAATACACGCCAAACTGGAGTACTTTAACCGGTTCAGGTCGGTTAAGGATCGGGCGTCTTTTTTCATGATCAAGGGGATGATTTACGAGGGCCATCTATCCAAGGACAATGTTATAGTAGAGGCAAGCTCCGGAAATACCGGAATTGCAATAGCTAATATCGCATCTCTGCTTGGCATAAAGGCAGAAATGATAATTCCGGCTGGCAGCAGTGAGGAGACCAAGGAAGCGGTGCGCCAATCAGGACAGACGCTCATAGAGATGGAGGGTGACAGGACTCCTGGTGCAAGGATATCCATAGACCCTGCGATTGCACGAGCAAAGTCCATTGTAAAAGGCAATCCTCAGAAATATGTTAATCTGGATCAATACTCAAACCCGAATAATACCATGAGCCATTATTACACCACTGGTCCAGAGATAACCAGGGATCTTAAAGGGGAAATACCATCACACGTCGTCGTGGGCATAGGCACCGGGGGCACGCTTACTGGCCTTGCTAAATACTTCAAGGCGGTTTCTCCCGAGACCAAAATAATAGCGGTCGAGCCGGCTCCGGATCACCACATCCAGGGCCTGAAGAATCTTTCCGTCTCGTCCGTCCCGAAACTGATAGAGAAAAACAGGAATCTGGTTGATGAATGGATAAGCGTTACCGATGAAATGGCAATAGCGGAGGTAAGGAACCTGTTATGGGAGAACAGGCTGTTCGTTGGTCTCTCATCTGGTGCTAACATGGCTGGTGTCCGCATTGTGGCCAAGAGGATGCGTGAGGGGAGGATAGTTACAATTTTTCCTGACAGTGCGGAGAAATACAGGTCGGTCTACGTAGCCAGAAAAATCTTCACTCAGGAGGAATTTGACGCAAATATACACCTGGTGAAGGAGCTCAGGAATGCCTGAAGCTTATTTCCAACTGTACGAAGGCTTTCTCTTTTCCACAAAGGAACGGACTCCTTCCTGGCTGTCCTGCGTGCTGAAAATTCTTCCAAACATCTCCTTCTCTGCCTCATATCCGGCATCATTTCTTTCATATTCCATGAGGCTCTTTACGTAGGAAATTGCGGTCATTGCTCTTCCTGAGAGTTCAGTTGCCAGTTTCATTGAGTACCCGAAGTAGTCCGCTGAAACTGCATTCAGGATGCCATATTTCAAAGCTTCATCGGCTGTGATCATCTGGCCGAATGCAATCATCTCGAATGCCCTGGTTCTCCCCACTAATCCCTTAAGCCTCTGCGTACCTCCCCAACCAGGAAGGATGCCAAGGTTGGTTTCAGTAAGGCCAAGCTTTGTATCCGGGGAGGCTATTCTAAGGTCGCAGGCAAGCGCCAGCTCGAATCCTCCGCCAAGCGCGAAACCTTTAATCGCAGCTATAACAGGTCGTTGGTAGGAAGCTATGAAATCCATTACTTTGTGTCCTCGCCTGGCCATATCATAGGCACTTCTGGGATCAAGGTTCTCAAATTTCTTGATATTTGCTCCCGCAGAAAATGCTCTCTCGCTGCCTGTGATTACGATAATCCTCTCCCCTGAGTTCCCTACGGCATCTGCAATTTCTTCAAGTGTTTCTATGTCAAGAGGGTTAAGGGCAGATTCCTTTGAAATCCTGATGACTCTTATCTTTTCACTGTCTTCAATCCGTATGCTTCCATATGCTGACATTTTTAGCACCTCACACCAGTTCCAGAGTTAATGTGTGTCCCCCGCCACCGCCGTGGCATATTGTGGCTAGACCGGTTTTCAGCTTCCTTGACCTGAGAGCGTTTATTAGGGTAACCACAATTCTTGAACCGCTGTTGCCAAGTGGGTGGCCAATGGCAATTGCCCCTCCGTTAAGGTTGAACCTGTCATCAGGTATGGAAAGTTCCTTCTGGACAACAAGCGACGCGATGGAGAAAGCCTCGTTATGCTCGACCAGGTCGTAATAGCCTATGTTCTTTCCCTGCCTTTCAAGGAGTTTTCGGGTTGCGGGAATTGGTGCCTCCACAAAGTCTCTTGAATTCAGGGAGGCAGACTCATAACCAGTTACTACGGCAATCGGTTTAAGGTCGTATTCCTTCAGGGCCCGATCAGAAACCATTATCAGGGCTGATGCGCCGTCGGATAGCTGCGAAGAGTTACCAGCAGTCAGTATTCCATTTCTGTCGAAGGCAGGCTGAAGTTTGCGTAGATCCTCCATACTCGTCTTCCTTATTCCCTCATCCTTTGCTATCTGTTCAAGTGGAACGATTTCCCTGGCAAATTCACCCGTGGCTGTTGCCCTTGATGCGAACTCCTGGCTTCTCACTGAGAACTCATCTGCCTGTTGCCTCGTTATTCCGTATTTCTTTCCGGTAGATTCCGCAGATACCCCCATATGCTCGAAATAAAAAGCATCCACCAGACCGTCTTTTAGCATGGTATCCTCAATCTTCATATTCCTGTAAAGCAACTGCTTCGGACCCCACCTGAAATCAGGCGGGATTATGAGGGGAGCATTTGACATGCTTTCCATCCCGCCGGCAATTATCACGTCACGCTCACCAAGCTTGATCTCCCTGTAGGCAGACTCCATTGCAAGCATTCCGGATGCGCATACTGCATTAACAGTATACTTTGTCGTCTCATCCCTCAGGCCTGCAAGGGAGGAAGCCTGCCCTGCCGGGTTCTGCCCCACACCGGCCTGAATGACATTTCCCATGATCACTTCCTCGACTTTATCTGGAGCTATGCCTGCTTCAGCTATGGCACCCCTGATAGCTGCCCCGCCAAGTTCGGGTGCCCGCAGCTTAACTGTTGATTTACCAAACTTACCTATTGGAGTCCTCTTTGCCGAGACAATGTATACATCTGACATTTTAACAGGTGATCATTACTGTGATCGATATTACACTTTTTGTCAAAAAGTGAGGAGGTCAACAAATGGACGAAGAAACGTCAAGCTCTGGATATAAGTATTCTGACCTTTTCGCCGTCAACATCCCACATGGTTCCCGAATCCAGGGAGCATATGGTGATCTCCTTGCTGAGGGTCTCAGACATTATGCTTTCCTTACGTTTCTGGGCAGCTTCCTTGAATCTCCCTCCAGCGTCTATTTGAGTTATTATTTTGTCTGAGTACTCTAGCTTCATCTCTTTCCTCATGACCTGTATCCGCCTTATCAGTTCTCTGGCTGAACCTTCTATGAGAAGATCCTCATCGATATTCCTGTTGAGGAAAATCTCCACACCATGCGAGCTGTCTACTGCATGTGCGTATGGTTCCGCAGCTATTTCCTCAAATGCCAGGAAGTCCCTGAGGACATCCATTCCAGAAACCGTGATTTTAGAGTTCTTCATGATGTCTTCATACAAGCTATCATTGTCGTGTTCCTCAACAAAGGCTTTCAGTTCATTTATTCTGTTTTTTAGGACTGGAGCCGCCTTGGAAAAAACCACGGATGCCCGGTGATGCAAAGGCCTTGCTTCTGGAAGGATAAATTTAACCTCCCTCGCGTTGAGTTCCTGATCAATTGCATTCATAATCTCCTTCCTTATGGGCTTGGCTGAGGAAACAAGAATTTCTGTAACCGGCTGCCTTCCCTTTATGTTAGCTTCTTGCCTGAGTCGTCTGGTTATCTCAAGGATTGTGAATGCCTGGTCAAATTCATTTTCCAGATCATTGTCTATGAGCGATGCTTCGAAAGAAGGAAAATACTGATCATGTACACTCTCATTCTTCCCGGTAAGCCTCCTGTATATGAATTCTGAGAAGAATGGCGTGATTGGCGCCATCATCCTTACGATGTTGTCAATTGCATTCCATAACACAGAGTACGCAACGTTTTTATCCTCGCCTGTGTCTTCAGACCAGAACCGCCTTCTTGAAAGTCTCAGGTAAGAGTTGGACAGATCATCAACCAGGTCAGCCACAAGCGCAAGAGCGTCACTCAGGTAGTACTCATCCATCCTTTGCTTTACCATCTTTATTGTGCTGTTAATCCTGGACATCAGCCACCTGTCAAGTGGATTCTCAGAATGGCGTAAACCATTATGCTGGTATTCGTCAAGGTTAGCGTTTGAGGCGAAGAAAGAGTAGACGTTTATCATGGTCCCAAGGGTCTTGCGGGATTCATCAAGAATGACTTTTTCGTCCAGATTCTTTGGTTTCCATTGTGTGCCTGTAAGGAAAAAAAGCCTGACGGGGTCTGGTCCAAACTGTCTTAGGAGATCTATGGCATAAACAGAGTTTCCCTTGCTCTTGCTCATCTTCTTTCCGTAACGATCCAGAATGAAGTCTATGGATACCACGTTTTTGTAGGCATTTTCACCAAAAAGAACTGTTGCGATCGCGTGGAGTGTGTAAAACCACCCACGTGTCTGATCAACCGCTTCACTTATGAAATCCACAGGCAGGGAATTATCTGGCGAAAAGGAGTCTTCGAATGGATAATGCAGCGCCGCATAGGTTGCACTTCCACTGTCAAACCAGGTATCAATTACATAAGGCTCCCTGTGCATGTCCTTTCCACAGACGCTACACTGGAAAACCACCGAGTCAACGAATGGCCGGTGCAGGTCAGCTGGAACAGTTGCTCCCCTGGCCTCGATCTCTTCTCTGCTTCCAATTGACTCATAGTGGTTGTTTTCGCAAACCCATATGGGAAGTGGAGTGCCCCAGTACCTGTTTCTGCTCAGGGCCCAGTCCTTAGCTTCGGTCAGGAAATTACCAAACCTCCCCTCCTTCAGAAAATCTGGCACCCAGTTCACCTTCATGTTGTTGCTGACCAGCTGGTCCCTCACGCTTGATATCCTTATGTACCATGCATCAAGTGGGTAGTAGAGCAGGGGGGAGTGGCACCGGTAGCAGAACGGGTACGTATGACGATGCTTTTGAGACCTGAAAAGCTTGCCGTTTGCCTTTAGGTAATCTATGATCTTCGGGTCCGCCTCCTTGACAAATAAGCCGTTCCACGGAAGGAGGTCCGAGTTAAACCTTCCCGAGACGTCAACGGGATTTATCATATCAACGCCCTCTTCCTTACCGATGTCAAAATCATCAGCACCGAAAGCAGGTGCAGCATGAACAATGCCGGTTCCATCTTCTATATTGACGAACGATCCATGAACTACCTTCAGAGATCCTCGTGGAGCTTCAAGGAACTCTATTGGCCTTACATATCTCTTGCCCAGAAGATCCTTTCCCCTGAGATGGTCCAGTACCCTGAAGTCTCCCTTGAATATGGTATTTGTCAGTGCTGAGGCAACATAATATTCCTCATTCTTGTATTCGACAAGATCGTAGTCCAGTTTCTCATTTACAACAAGGAACTGGTTTGAAGGGATGGTCCACGGAGTGGTCGTCCATGCAAGGAAGTACCTTCTGGGATGATCTGCGTCCCTGAATTTAACGTATATCGCAGGTTCTTCAATATCCTCGTAACCCTGGGAAACCTCGTGGGAACTAAGTGATGTCTCACACCTCGGGCAGTAGGGAACAATTTTATAACTCTTATAAAGCATTCCAGACTTGAACATGCTGCTGAGAGCCCACCATTCACTTTCCATGTACTCATTTCGCAGGGTAACATATGCATTCTTTGAATCCAGCCATTTCCCGGAGAGACTGCTCACTTCTTCCCATTCCTCTATGTAGCGGAAGACGCTTTCCCTGCAGTACCGGTTGAATGGCTCTATTCCATACTCCTCAATTTCCCTTTTGGTCTTGAAGCCAAAATGCTTTTCAGCCTCAAGCTCTACAGGCAGTCCATGGCAATCCCATCCGCCTGTGCGGCGTCTTATCCGGTAATTGTTCATGTATTTATAGCGAAGTACTGTATCCTTGAAAGTGAAGGTGCTGAGGTGACCCACATGCGGTCGTCCGTTTGCGGTTGGAGGTCCTTCCAGGAAGTAAAAATCACTGTTTCCCCTTGTACTGTTGATATTATTCTCAGGAATATCATTAGATTTCCAGAATTCGAGGGTGTCCTTTGCGATGTCCTGCATGGTGATTCCCGTGTCAACAGGTTCGTATATATTCTTACTCATGTCCGTTTAATGGTGAATGCTACAATGTATAAATCGCTTTCATGGGAGAATTGATGTACTGTACAATCAAGAAAAGCTTTAATCTACTGCAGCAGCTTATTTTTTCTGAAATGCTCATACCCGTTAATGTCCAGCTTATTCCACTCTGACCCATTGTATATCAGGTTGTCGCCCTTCCACGCATCACCAATGAAACTGACACTTATCTTCTCTGATTCCATTGCATCCCTGAAATCCGGGTAGTTGCTGTTTTCTACGGAAAAGAAGAGCTCGTAGTCACCGCCGAAGCCCATGGTAAGATCAAGTTCCGGATACCCTGAAATTTCGGCAGCCCCCTTTACATCATTGTGAACAGGTAACTCATCCTGAACTACCCTGAAGCCCAGCCCATAATCCCTCTTCATCTGTTGCATGGACGATGCAAGCCCGTCAGATAGATCCATCATGAATTTAGCTCCATGCTCGCTTATGATTTGTGCCTCTCTTATTCGGGGTTTTATATCCAGCATCATGCGTATTGAAGATGCTTTCCTGATTTTGTGCGAATAGAACACATAACCCGCCGCAGCCCTACCGAGAGAATTTGTGACTCCTATTATCTGGTTCGGGGCAAGGTCAGACCTTTTTCGTGTGAGTGGTTTTTTCTGCCTTCCAACAGCTATGCCAGTCATGTTGAGACCGTCCCCCTCCTTGAGATCACCCCCAGCAAAGTCGCATTTGTATTCGCGCAGCGTCCGTACCATGCCGGATTCAAACTTTTCAAGAAGTGAATAGTCCGTCTCCGGGCTAAGGGAATATGCAGTCATGAATTCAATGGGAATGCCCGCCATCGCGGCTATGTCACTCAGGTTTAGTGAAGCGAAATAGGATCCGGCAAGATCGGGAGGCGTGCCTGAAGGAACATGTGTCCTGAAATTTATGCTGTCAGTGGTGATCATCAGGTAGTTCCCGCCATAGTCTATTAAGGAGCAGTCGTCCTGCGGTGCGGTGAACTTGAAGGTTTTCCTGAGCCTGTCTATAATCTCCCGTTCTCCAATATCCTTCAGCTTTACTGGCATCTTTACCCTCAAACATACATGGAGGCAGAAGCTGTCCTGCTTAGCAGCTTGCGAAAATCAGGCTGGAAAAGGTTGGTGGATTCAAGTTCAATCATTCTCTGGTAACTTGACAGGTCGGCTGAGTTGTAATAGGCTTCGAGATCGGCGAAATTCTGGCTGAGTGAGGATTCGACTATAAGATCGAGAAGTTTCTGGTCATGGTCATCATTATGCACTCCCCTGTCCCTGTTTCCGCCAGTTGGGTATGAGAGTACCTCTGTTCCGGATTTGCTGGAGTCAAGAAGTACCTTCGCCAGACTCCATAACCTGGGAGGACGGTACAGCCCCCTTTTCCACAGCTTCTCGACAAGCGTATTTTTCTGTATGTTCATTGGGTTGACCGATACGTCATTTGAAAGTTTGCTTACCTTCCTCACAGATTCTATCGCGTCATTCACGGCATCCTTTTCGGAAACGAAGGGAGGTTTGAGGAGAAGATAGGTTCTCAATTCAAGTTTCATCCTTTTAATGACGGAAGCAGCTTCAAGAAATTTTGCAAAGGTGCTTCCCTTGTTAATGGAATTCCTTACTATGTTGTCATCGGCGCTTTCCAGTCCTATGGCTATCCTGACAGGAATACCGGTGCGTGCCAACCCTGATATGTTCTTCTCAGTGATATATTCCGTTCTTGACTCTATCAGTGCCTTCTCCACCTTATTACTAATTGTCTGGAAAAAATACTCTCTGACCTTCACAGGTATCTCAATAGGATCAAGGAAGCTTCCAGAAGTGAAGACCTTCACAACCTTAGAGCCGGAAAGCGAATCTGACAAGAAATCGACCTGTTTCATCAGGTTCTCCTCCGTCACGCTGCTGGATACATCATTAAAATAACCGCACATGGAGCAGGAACTGAAATTGTACCATGAACAGCCGGTAGTCCTGAATATTACAACGGTGCTCTGTTCCGGTCTTCCCTGTATTCTGTCCATTTCTTTCCATACTGATACAGGGCTATCAGGATCACGGTTAGCCCTCTTCTCTGGCATCAGTTTTTTTACGGTCATTGAAAGCTCTCTATTGATCATCTGCTCTTTCCATACAGCCATTTTGAATAACTATAAAAATTATACACAGCGATTAAATGTTCAATAAACGGTCTGCTCCAAAGGTTAATGCCCAACATGAAATACAGCTTCTGTTGCACGACATCCAGATTGTGAAAAATGTGTTCATTTCGGACCTGCATTGCGCTTACCTGAGCGACGAAAGCACAGCTGTTATTTCAGACCTGCATCTAGGATTTGAGGAGGAGATGAACCTTCACGGCCTGTTTCTCCCAAAGCTGCAGCTTAGTCACGTTGAAAAAATGGTTGACAGCATAATAGAGAGATACTCACCTGAAAAACTAATTATAAACGGGGACTTCAAGCAGGAATTTTCCAGGAATCTGCCGCAGGAATGGGATGACATCGTTCACTTCGTGGACCGTTACAGGGAAAGAACAAAGCTGATATTTGTACGCGGTAACCATGACAATTTCCTTATGACAATACTGAAAAAAAAGAATATAGATCTCGTCGAGAGCTTTGAGACCGACAACTATTATATCTATCATGGAGACCGCGACAGGGATCTCAGGAAGATGACAATACTGGGGCACGAGCACCCATCGTTTGTGCTTAGGGACGAGATAGGGGGTGTTTTCAAGATTCCCGCTTTTGTGTACAACAATGAGTCACGGGTGCTGATAACTCCGGCAATGAGCTTCTTCTCCTCGGGAACAGATGTGACGCAGTCTCTGTTCAGCCAGGAACATTTCACTCCCGTATTGAAAAAAACAGATCCAAAGAAATTCAGGGTTTTTGGTTTAACAGACGAGTTTGGTCTGGTTGACTTTGGAATGCTTGGCGACCTTCAATCTTCCTCAGGTAATCCTCGTAATGTGTCCTGAGCTGGAAATGCAAGCGCCTCATGGTCTCTTCCATCTTCGAGTCTCCTTTCTCCCTCATAAGTTCTTTCAGGGCAAGCACGTGAGGAGCGAGGATCTTGTTCACGAGCGAGTTGGCCATATCCACAACAGCAGTTTCAAGAGGAACACCCTTGGATACCTCATGTAAAAGCTGTTCAGAAGATTCCTTCTCTATCAGTTTGGAAAAGAGGAAAATGTCGCTTATGAAATCCTCGGTTTCCATCTCCAGTATCTTTCTGGAAAAATTATCCATTTCCTGTGATACTATCCGGTTTGCCAAAAGAACTTCCCTCTTCTTGGCTTTCATGTTTTCCTCTAATATTGGCTGGATGTTCTCAAGGTCAATTATCCTTATCCCGGGTCTGCATATATCGGGATCAATGTTTCTAGGGTTTGAAAGATCAATGAAAAGTCTGTCTCCATTTACATTCTCCATCTCATTCTTTCCGATAAGGTAGTTTTTTGAAGACGTCACTGCTATTATTATATCGTTTTCCTGCAGTCCCCTGGGCAAGTCATGCAGAAGCAAGTAGGTGCCACCTACAGAATTAGAAAGCTGTCTGGCATGTTCTTCATTTCTGCCGCAGATGGTGAGTGAAGATGGTGGGATTTTCATTATGTATTTTGCAATGGCGCTGGCCATCTTACCTGTTCCAACTATCATCACTCTGCTCTCGCGTGTACCAGGCAAAGACTCAATTATCTGTGCAGCCTGTGCAGCAAGGGACACTTTTCCCTTGGATATGTCAGTTTCATCGCGAACTTTCTTACCGACACTGATAGCTTTTCTGAACACTATTGAGAGCATTTTTCCAGACTTTCCAGATTTAATTGACTGTTCATAAGCTTCCTTGACCTGCCTCAGGATTTCCTGTTCACCCACCGACATGGACTCCAGGCCTGAAGCGACCCTGAAGAGGTGACTGACGGCGTCAGCATCACGCATTATGTCGGCGGTCTTGAAAATGTCAAGGGCAGTAAAATCCTCGGTACTATAAACTTCCAGCCTGTTACAGGTGGACAGAATCACATATTCTCTTATCTTTGCGTCCTGCAATGCGCCTTCCATGGTTTGCCTGTCTGTCTGAGACACAGATTCAAAAAGTTTGTAGTTGTCCCTGAAGTTCCAGGAGGCAAGATAAAATTTAAGCATCCAATTTCTCCTAGTAATTAACTTAAATTATTTAACACATGCGAGCGAGAATTCACCTTTCGCAAGATGGGGAATGAAAGCGATCAGAAAATACATAACTTACAGCTGGATGAAGAAGAAGGTTTGTGAAAACATACAGGTTCAGGATATATCCCACAGATTCCCAGGCCGCCGCCCTGAACAGTGCGCTTGAACTGTGCCGTGACCTTTATAAGGCAATGCTCCAGCAGAGGATATATGCCTTCAGGTCCGGAAGGAAGGCAAGATACAACTCACAGCAGGATGAACTTCCGGAGTTGAAGAATGCATTTCCGGAATGCTGGATTTAACGCTGTAGGGAGGGACACTCCCGAATTCACGCCCGTGGGGATCAGAGCTCTGCCAGGAATGGTAACTCTGGTCGCTGAAACGGGACGCCCCCTGCGTTAGCTGGGGGAGGATGTCACGTAAGTGGTATGTTTCTGCGGAAAATAGAATACTCATAAAGGTATAGAGTAGCATGGAAGTACTCATTGAAACTGAAACTGGCCCTAGGCTGCGCGAACATCTGAAGGAGATTTCGAGGAATTTGGGGTTTGAATTGGTGTTCAGTGATGATATAAAAGACAGGACCGGGTTTAAAGTGATCCTTGTGGGGCAGACGAAACTCAGGCATCTTTCTGAACTCATTTCTGAAATGCCGGATTTGAAGATGATACAGACCTTATCCGCAGGTGTCGACATGCTGGACTTCAAAACCATTCCTGAACACATACTTCTATGCAGCAATGCAGGAGCTTATTCCGACCCAATAGCAGAGCATGTATTTGCAATGATTCTGGATCTAAGCAAGAATCTTACCAAGAACTATCTCAAGATGCGAGAGGGAGTTTTCGACCAGAAGACTGTCAATAGAAGAGTTACGGGTAAGAAGATAGGGATAATTGGCTATGGCGGAATAGGAAAGGCGGTAGCGAAAATAGCCAGGAAATTCGACATGAAGATTCTCGCCATTTCGCGTTCTGGAACCAGGGAAGATGAGGAATTCCTTGGAAACATTGATGATCTTGATTATGTGCTTTCAAATTCAGATATTGTTGTGATATCTCTACCTCTCTCAAACTATACCCATGCACTCATAAACTCTGCAAGACTGGAAATTATGAAAAAGGACGCAATACTGATAAATGTTGCACGCGCTGAGATAATAGATCAGAAGGATCTTTTTGATCACCTTTCCAGAAACAAGGAGTTCAAGGCAGGGATCGATGTGTGGTGGACAGAGCCGCTATCCAAGGGAAAATTTGAGACAGAGTTTCCGTTCCTGGAGCTTGAGAATCTTATTGGGTCACCGCATAACTCTTCAGTAGCGGATGGGGAAACCGTTTATGCCTATGAGCAGGCTCTGAGCAATGTGTCCAGATTTGTTCATAATCAGGACGTGAAAAATAAAGTAAACAGGTCCGATTATTCCTGATATTAGGGTACATGATACCTAAATATCCAGATAGAACGTCGGAAATGATTTTCAGCGGGTCGGATGAATCGCCTCTACTAACATTTTTATAAAGGCTCATAATTTTGGTGAGAGCCCCGATAGTGTAGTGGCCTATCATACAGGCCTGTCGAGCCTGTGACACGGGTCCAAATCCCGTTCGGGGCGT
>JAJYUG010000020.1 GCA_021792655.1 Thermoplasmata archaeon
GCCATCAATGAACGGTTCAACCTCCTGAGGTGATCTCCTGCTGTTGGTAACGATCCATGATACCTTCATCCCCGGTATGAACGTCTCACCCCTGTCCATGAGCTTTTTCGCTACCCTCACGTTGGCAAGGTTCATGTTCTCCTTGTACTCTCCAAATTTTCTAACCGATCTGGAAATCACAAGTTTCTCCATGGGAATGCTGGGATCGCCGGAACTCACCATCTTAACGAGATTGTTCGCATATTCTCTGGCCCCATCCACGTTCTTGCTAAGGACATAATCAAATACCTTCGACAGAGCCTCGCTCTGCATGTCGAAGGAATCTGTCCTCCTTACCTCATATCCCCGAACAAGAACTGTGCCCGCCTGTTCAGTGGGAAAAACAATCTTCCCCGCATATCTTTTCTTCGCGCCATGGGAGAAGAACGGATCCATGACCTTCTCAAACTCAACGATGATCCCCTCTTTATCCGAAAGCCTCCTGCTCAGGTCTTCCCCAATCTTGATCGCCTCTTCATGCGTGGAAGCTCCTGACTCTATGAATATGCTGTCAGTATCTCCATATATTACCCTCTTTCCCTCTGACTTCAGGAGGTTGATAAGGCCGGTGATGGTATCACGGGCATAAGCGGTGATAGCACCTCCTATTTCAAGGTTAGTGAACCTGTAGAAAGATGATGCAAGCACTCCGTAAAAGGTGTTCATAAGTATTTTCAATGCACCCTGTATGCCGTCCAGGTAATTCTTCTCCTCGGCAGTGGTTGCCTTCTTCATATCTCTCTTTACCTTGTCCCTTTCCTCCATGAGGTTCTTTAGTATCCGTGGAACCAGGCCGGGCCTGACTGAGGGATCGAGAAATTTTGCTCCGGTCGGAGCAACAATAGTGCCCTTAGGGTCAAAGGTGGTGAAACAGATATTGTATTTCATTATCATGGAGGGGTACATGCTCTTGAAATCCAGGACTACCACGTTGTCATACAATCCGGCCCCGATTGAATGAACATACCCTCCTTCTATGGGTTTTTCCTTGATATCGTGTGACGTCATCGGAACGCCGATATTCTCCCGGTCAGCCTGCCTTATGAGTATAGAATCGACGTAGTTGCTGGTCCCTCCATTTGTTACATCGTCCAGAGGAAGTTTTGTGACGGTCGACATGAATAGATTCCTGTCGATCACCCTCATCTTCCTGAATATCTCGAGCGTGAGAAATGCATCTTTTATGCAGTAATCAATCACTTCCTGGCGACGGTTGGACCATTCCTCCTCTATCTTCAGCCTGTTGATATTGTCCTTCCCCTCACCCAGGAGCTCCATTGCTACATAGTTCAGGGTTTCATGTTTCGGGTGAAGAATCTTCTTCACATTCCACCATGTATCGCTTATCACCCTGCCATGGAGCCTCCAGTACTGGTTGTTTACCCTGTTAGGCCTCCTGAAATCCCTGCCGATGTTGAATTCCACGCCATTCTTGGCCATCCTCTCCTGGATCATGGGCAGATCATATCCGTCAATGTTGTATCCGGTCAGGACATCAGGGTCTTCAGCACACACAAGTTTTACAAAATTCTGGAGAAGTTCCCTCTCCCTGCCCGAAACTTCTCCTTTACTGATCCTGTTGCCCATGGAAATGGCGTACCCTATCACGTAGATCTCCCCGGACTGGATGGAGTTCTCAATGTCGAAACTGAGGATTTTCAGTTCCGGATTGAAAGGGGGTGTGTCATGTATGTTGTCTATTCTGATTACCAGGTCTGTGGAATATCTTCGCTTCTCCTCGGGCAGCTCCTCGCCTTCAATTTCCACGCAGGCTCCGAGGTCAAGATCATAAATGAAGCGATGATGAAATGGAATGTCGGACGAAAGTGTCTCGGAATCGCAGAGCGCACGGAGCTCAGGCACTTTCCACGGGGATTTTATAAATACCCTTTTGACGTTCCGTTCCTGGCCGTAAAGCCATAACTTCAGATCCTTTTCGCTGACATACTCAGGATTCTTCCTGAAACTGTCCATGAACGTATCAGAGGGAGCAACTATGTCGAAATACGGCTTGAAGCCGAAATAAAGTGCCGTGGCTGATCTGCCGTCATCTGTCCTGCCGAACAGCTCAACCGTGACGTCTCTCTGCCTGTAAGAGGAAGCTACAATCCTGAGCCTTATCTTCATCGTGTTCAACATATGCTGTTTGAATATTAATCATGCTGGTCAAGCCGGAAGGCTTTCCATGCTATGCGCTCATAGTGAAACCGCACGTCCGGTATCTGCGGACTTATTTGCAGCATTCACTATGCGGACCACAGCCTCACCATCTTCACCTAGTGCTATGTTGGTTTTTTCGCCCCTTGCAAGGGAAGCGAACGATCTGATCTCTCCCTCATAGGGGGATCCCCCATTGTATGAATCAACGACCTTTCCGTTCCTTTCCAGAGACCCCTTTATGGTTACGCCAAAGATCCCCCTTCCCACAATTGTTCCCTGTGACCCAAATATATAGAGACTGTTGTCCGGAGACGGTATGGACCGTGAGGAAATCGCGGTGGCAATCATGTCGGGATAGACAAGGCTAACCTGCTGGGTTTCCTCAATCACCACGCCTTGGGGGAACTTTACTGAACTTACAGCTTCCGGCTTTCTTCCAAGCGCATACATGATGCTGTCAATGACATGCACACCCGTACCCATTATCGATCCGCCGCCAACTTTTTCATCCTCAGTCCACCACTTATGTTTTTCCGAGTCGTGGGATGAGGAAGGAGGGCCTCCCCACATTCCAGAAACTGCGATCGGTTTTCCTATTACACCTGCCTGCACAGAATCCCTGATCCTCTCGACTGCCGGGTGGAATCTCATGTGAAATCCGACTGCCAGCTTAAGCCCATTCTTCCTGCTCAATGAAACCAGGTCGGCCGCCTCCGCAATGCTCAGAGTCATCTGCTTCTCAAGGAGCACATTTTTTCCGGCCTCAAGAGCAAGCTTAGCCTGGGGATAGTGGAGGAAGTTAGGAGAACCAATGTACACGGCCTCTACCCGCGATGAAAGCATTTTCTCAAGGTCTGAATAATATTCAGACCCGTTCTCCCTTGCAACTTCCTTTCCCCTTGCAGCATCGGAACTGTAGATTGACCCTATGCTGAATCCGGCCGCCCTTATGGCCGGGATAATCCTGTTAGTTGAATGGTTTCCAAGCCCTATGATACCAAAATCCATGAATCAATAGCGGTTTTCAGCCTCTTATATTTTTCCAAAATCATGGCTGCAACGCTTTTTCATAAACTGTCGCAGACTCGAAACCGTCAAGGGGAGCAAAATTTTTGCTGAGGTATGCAGCATCCGCTTCCGGTGCGCATGTTATCCCCTCCATTTCCGCCTTGAGGTCACCGCCCCCATTCACAACCTGAACCAGTTTAGTGTTTCCATTCCACACGTACACCAGAGTTTTTTCCATTGACTCCATGAATTCCCCCTTACCCCTGTATTTATCGCTGATCTTCACAAAACCCCAACCCTCATTGACCATGATCTGCCCTTTGAAATTCGCTCTCCTGAATCCGGAGGTTGCTGGTGTGCCTTCAAAGAAGCAGTATGACTGTATAGGTGCGAAGCCCATCTTCAGGGACAGTTTAATCGATCTTGTGTTTCTGTCCTCAATTAGCATCCTTGCATAATATAACCCGTGTTCTACTGCAAGCTGCATCAGATACCGGGATATTGATATCCCGACACCCTTTCTCCATGCATCCGGATGCACCCTAAGGCCGCTCAGCCATGCCGATCCGTCCTCCAGGTAGTTTATCTTGCCGAATCCCAGGACTCTTCCCTCCTCGTATACCACGACTGAACCGTCGTTCATATATGAAGGGCCGATGGCATTGATATAATCATCGTATCCGGAAGCCGTGGAGATCTCGCTTACGGCAGGCCAGTCCTTCATGGAGGCATGCCTTATTCCCATAATATCACTCTGAATGCAAGCGCTAACCCTCGGGCAAGGTACATCGAATATATTATCGAAAAGTAATATTTAGAAATGATGCATACACGAATGTGGATCACATGAACGGAAAGACACACCTTAGGCCAATAAGGGAAGTAGCTGCAGATCTCGGCCTCAATGAGTCCGATTATGAAACTTACGGAAGCTCCATAGCAAAACTTTCCCTTTCGCTGACCAGAAGGAATACGAAGGATGGAAAGCTTATTCTCGTGACGGCAATAAACCCAACTCCAGCCGGAGAAGGGAAGACCACAACCACAATCGGCCTTGGACAGGCGTTCAGGAAACTTGGAAAAAGAGTTGTTATAGCAATACGGGAACCCTCTCTCGGGCCATGTTTCGGCATAAAGGGCGGAGCCACGGGAGGCGGCATGGCTACTGTTGAGCCCAGTGACAGGATCAACCTCATCTTCACCGGAGACTTCCCCGCGGTAACTGCGGCACACAATCTACTATCCGCCATGATAAACAACCACATTCACCACGGAAACAAACTCGGCATCGATCAGAAGAGGATAGTCTTTCCCAGGACCATCGACATGAACGACAGGTCTCTCAGAAACATAATAGTCGGTGTCGGGGACAGAGAAACAGGATCACTTAACATGGACAGGTTCGTAATCACCCCCGCCTCTGAAATAATGGCAATACTCGGACTCTCCACCAGCTATGGGGATCTGAAGGAAAGGCTGGGAAAAATAATTGTGGGATACGATTCCAAATCAAACCCGGTTTACTGCAGGGATCTTAAAGCGCAGGGAGCGATGGCATCGCTCCTGGTCGATGCACTGAAACCCAACCTCGTGCAGACGCAGGACGGCACTCCGGCAATGATACACACAGGTCCTTTCGGGAACATTGCCCACGGCACTTCCAGCGTCCTTGCGGACAGGATTGCGCTGAAGCTTTCAGACTACCTGATCACCGAGGCCGGCTTTGGTTCTGAACTGGGTGCAGAGAAATTCTTCGACCTTGTATCAAGGGTCGCCAATCTTCCGATAAATGCCGTCGTCCTGGTTGCAACAATAAGGGCACTGAAGCATAATGGCGGCGCGAAGGAACTTAATGCGGAGGACCTGAAGGCCCTTGAATCAGGCTTTGCCAACCTGAAAAGGCATATCGCTCTTATCAGGGGATTCGGTTTTGACCCGGTGGTGAGCATAAACAGATTCCAGACAGATACTGAGGCGGAAGTCACGCTGCTGGAAAAGCTGCTCAGGGATGAGAATGCAAGATGGGCTCTTTCAGAGGTTTACAGCAGGGGTGCAGACGGCGGATTGAGACTGGCGGAAGCAGTTTTGGAGGCAATCGGGCAGTCAGACGGAAAGGTAAACAGGATTTACGATCTTGGCGAACCCATGAAGGACAAGATAATGAAGATCTCCAGGAACGTTTACGGCGCCGACGATGTTGTCTATTCCAAGGAGGCACTCAGGGACCTGAAACGCATTACAAAGATGGGGCTTGACGGTCTCCCGGTGTGCATGGCAAAGACACAGTATTCACTTTCGGACGACGCCACTCTGTTGAACAGCCCAAAGGGATTCAAGGTGCACGTTGAATCAATAAACATCTCTGCTGGTGCGGGCTTTATCGTCCCGATCCTCGGTGAGATAATGACAATGCCGGGATTGCCGGAACATCCTGCGGCGGAAAATGTGGATGTTGATGAAGCAGGCAATATAATAGGCCTGTTCTAAACATTTTTTCGTCCTGCGAGCGGGATGCCACAACTGAAATGAAGCATAACCTGCGTGCCAGGACGAAATATTTCGCTGTTGATCATCGTTCTGAACATTTATAACTCCTGCATTCTTCCCCTCAACATTGCTGATAGAAAAATCGGATAGGATTCTCGACAGGCAGTGCACTCTTGAATTGCGGAACGATTACCCCGTTCTTGCGCTTTCAACTTCCCTCAAGGCATCCATCCCGGGGATTGCCATAATGTCTGGTAATTACGTGGAGATGATCCTTTTTGTTCCCAAATCTTCAGATAATTCCAGGGACATGAAAATATTCCTGGACCGGTTCAATGCAGTTGATCTCGGTGCTATGTGGGCAATCAGGGCAAAAAGCACTGAATATCCTCCCGTTGAAACCTTCAGGATGATCACTGGTGTCCCGTCCGTTGTGCTTGACGGCATGATTCTGTCAGGCGGTGCCTTGAGAGTTAATGTGAGATTCGGTCATGAGCATTCCGCAAAGGTGTCAGAGGCAATCATGAAAGCCTCTTCCGGCATAAAGGGGCTTGTTCCCGTGTACCTTGGACAGAGCAGGGGTGCCCTGAATTTCCTCAAGGAAATAAACACTTCCATACCTCTTGACTATATTTCACTTTCAAGTTTTCCTCCTGAGGAAGAGAAGATCAAGGAGAGTAACCCTGTTCCCGGTTCCTGGGTGAGGGAAATAAGATACATGTCGGAAGAGGATATCGATGCTGTATACCTTTCCGGCCTGCCGGAGAGTGACAACTCGCCGAAGGTGGCCGGAGAGTCCGAGGCGAGGTTCGAGACACGCACTTCCAACAAGGTTCTTCAGATGATCCAGGCGGAAACAGCAATGGTGCCGATACCTACTTTCTTCAGGAGCCAGGGGTTCGATGGAACCAGGTTACAGATGGACTTCGCAGTGCCAAGGGATTACAGCAGCGGATTCCTGAAGATAGTTGCCGGTGTTGGTGATAAATTCAAAGAATGGAATATTTCCCTAGCAGGTATAATTCCTTTCGATGAAATCATACAATAAAGCTGTAGCAAGTTGCAACATATTTATTAATTATATTAACCAATAGAGTAATTAATAGTCATAACATAGAAATTCCATGACACTGGTGCAGGATGCATGGAATCATAAAATTGTGCGGCGCCTTGGACTGGCAAGAATGATAAGGTCCGTTGGCACCGGCGCAATGTGGCCATTTATTGCACTTTATTTTAGCGTGGATCTTCAGTTGCCTCTGTATATTACCGGCATGATATTTTCCGTTTACTTTGCCATAGGCATAATTGCTCAACCAGTTTCCGGTCTGCTCGCTGATTTCCTTGGCAGGAAGCCGACAATGGTTCTCGCATCTTTCATCTATGTAGCTGTCTCCTCGGCACTATTTGTTGCCGGTTTTCTTCATTGCAGTGCTATCATTATTTCCGCCCTGTTTGTCTGTTTCGCGCTTCCATCTGCAATTGAGTACCCTGCAATGAACGCAATGGTTTCTGACCTCTCTCCGGAGACCGGAAAGAGCCATGCGTTTTCAACATTCAGGACAATTTTCAACATCGGGTGGATTATCGGTCCTCTCTTTGGAGTATTTTTCTTTGATCTGGGGTTCTCGTTAATCTTCCTTCTGAATGTCATTACGTCGATTGTATCGCTGCTGTTAATCCTTATCTTCATTGATGAAAGCAATAGTTTCAGGCGGCAAAGGGGGAGGAAGATAAACGGTCAACGCTTCAAACTCGACCGCCTCATAATCATTTTCGGAAGCGGCGTATTTTTTCTGTCATTGCTTGCGGGACAATTCCAGACATCGCTTCCGATCTTTTCAGCCCATTCAATACTCAGCAACCCGGCGCTTTATGGTTACGTCTATGCTGCAAACGGAATGACCGTGGTGGTTTCTCAGCCGGTTATAAACAGGCTTATGCGCAGGTTCAGTGATATGCAGTCCATGGTCCTCGGAGTCATTTTCTATATCATAGGGTATGGGGCAGTGGCGTTTACCGGAAGCCTTCCGCAGTTGATACTGGACATGGTTATCATAACCACTGGAGAGAACCTCACCGCACCTGCTGAGAACTCAGTTATTTCCTCATACTCCTCACGGGACAAGACGGGCAGATACATGGCGTTCAAGAGTGCGATGTGGGGCACGGGCAGCATGGTTGGTCCCTCGGCTGGATTGTTGTTCCTCTATGGTTTCAAGTACAGTGGACTCCTTACATGGTCCTCAATAAGCCTGTTTGGAGTAGCTGCAATCGTTGCATTTCTGCTGTTCGCATCCGGAATGAAGAGACATGTAAAACATATTTACGTGAACCTTAAGGTTCATGAGGATTTTTAACGTAAAACATGCGTCGTTAAAAAAAGGCGTTGTCCAGCGGTTTTCCAGCCACAACTCTCCCTATATGCCCCAAGAGTGACGCCTGAAACGCATCAGATAAATTGCACATAATGCCAAATTTTGTCAGAAAATATTTATCAGGGTAAAGAATCTACACTTAGTGGTAAGAAATGACCAAATTCGTTCTGATATCTGACACCACGCTTGCATATGAATACAGGAATTTCCCGCTGCTTGACTTCCTTCCCTGCGCCCCCAGCAAGGCAGTCCCTGCTCCAGTATACAAATTCCTCAAGGGGCCCGCTCCTCCTGCGCTGCCAGATGGACAGGCGGTTTTCTCGCAATACTCAATACGAAAGCTGGAGGCAGCGCTTCTAAGGAAATACCGGAGGGAGGATGTTGCCGTTGCCCACGAGGATTATCTGTCAAACTTCATAAAGGATGATACCGAGATAATAGGCATATCCACAATGGACCCTCTTGGCCTGGGCCCGACAACAATGTCATACTTCGCCCTCTTCGGCGGTGACCTTAATGCCTGGGTAAGGCGGGAATGGGATACGCTGGTAGCCAAGGTGAACGCGGCCCGGTCAGGCACAAAGGCAAAGCTGATTGTCGGGGGCCCGGGCGTATGGGAATTCACCATACTGAGGGATGAGATAGACAAGTACAATTTCGATTACATCGTCCAGGGTGAAATGGATGACATGGCAGGAACACTGTTTGAGCAGATAAGATCAGGTGATATCGATCCTGCGGTTTTCTACCAGGGTTACATGACATACGACGATCATTTCAGGAAGGTTATAAAGAAGGACCCGAAATTCCTTGCGAGAGGGATCACGCAGCAGGCGTTTCCGAAGCTTGAGGAGATACCTGAGATTGTTGCACCATCCATGAAAGGAATGGTTGAAGTAATGAGGGGATGTGGTGTCGGGTGTGATTTCTGTGAAGTTACCCTTAGGCCGCTGCGATATTACCCCATAGAAAAGATGAAACGTGAGATTGAGGTCAATGTCCGTGCAGGGCAGACCAATGCCTGGCTCCACTCCGATGAAATATTCGGATTCAAGCATGGGAACATGTTTGAGCCAAACGAGGAGGCAATCAGCGAGGTGTTTTCTGCGGCAATGGGTGTCAAGGGTGTTAAAACCTCTAACCCCACCCATGGGAGGATATCCATACCTGCCGGGTATCCTGACATGATAAGCAACTTCTCGAAAATACTCAAGGCGAGCCCAAGGAACTGGATAGGAATCCAGACCGGGGTTGAGACCGGCAGTGACGAGCTTGCGAGAAAGCACATGCCGAACAAGACACTACCCCTGAAAATCGGTCCTGACGGATCATGGCAGGATATCGTCTGGCAGGGGGTGCATACCGAAACAAGGTACTACTGGAGACCCGCTTTTACGCTCCAGGTCGGGCAGCAGGATGAAACTGATGAGGATAACTGGGACAGCATAGCCATGATCAACAGGCTCAGCAACTCCTTCGTTGACGGAAGGCCGTTTGAGTTCACCGTCACGCCTCTGCTTAACGTCCCTCTTGGAAGGATAAAGTCAAGAAGCCTGAATACTGAGATGCTCTCTACCTCTATGCTTGCAGTATATTATGCATCCTACAGGCATCTGGCCAAGATGGCTACAAGAGATGGCTTCCGTGATACGCGGGGCGGATTCGTATCAAGGCTTGGAACAGGTGGCATAATTTCCCTCGGGGGTAGGTTGATGCTAAGAACAGTCGAGAATATCGCCAGGAAGAGGGGAGTAGACATAGAGAAGGTAAAGAGATGGGGTAACGAGCACGACAAGGAGATTACCAGCCTGGCATCCCTGTCCAGAGCCTGAACCATATACCTTTTTAACCACCCAATTTTTTCATTGCAGTAGATGAAGGGGAACCCTGCCGTTGCATATATGAAAGCTAGCGATAAATCTCAATATCTGGACGGGATCAGGCAAAGTGCCCGCAACAGTCCTGAAGGTTGATCAGAATAAGCCGGATCCCGTGGTCGTGAATGCAGCCGCGAGAGTCATAACCGGCGGGGGCACAGTCGTTTTTCCGACCGAGACAGTATATGGCCTAGGAGCTAATGCACTTTCGGCAGAGGCTTGCAGAAAGATATTCTCTGCCAAGAGGAGGCCGGCAGACAACCCCCTCATAATACACATATGCTCTATGTCGCAGCTTGACAGCATATGCAGGAATGTCCCTGATACTGTGAGGACTGCCATGGAACGCATCTGGCCAGGTCCGGTCACGCTTCTACTGGAACGCAAGCAGCTGGTTCCAGATATAGTAACTGCAGGCCTGCCAACCGTGGCTGTGAGGATGCCAGCCAATCCCGTTGCACTGGCACTCATTGAAAGGAGCGGAACGCCAATTGCCGCTCCGAGCGCCAATATCGCCACTAGGCCGAGCATAGTTGACTCGTCTGATGCAATAAAGGAACTGGGGAACGTGGTGGATATGATACTTGATGCTGGCAGGACATACTTCGGGATAGAATCCACAATAGTAGACGTGACAAGGAAACCGTACGTTATGCTACGCCCTGGGGTATATTCTCCTGACGACCTCAAGCCATTTCTCGGGGAGATCGCTTCTGATATGCGGAATACGAAAGAGAATGGAAGCCAGGTGCCTCTGGCTCCGGGCATGAAATACACGCACTACTCCCCGAACAAGCCTCTTATCCTCATAACTGATGAAGAACTCTTCAGGAAGATTCCTTCAATAACCTGCAGGGTGACACTGATCGGAACGTCCCAGATGATCCGTGGGCTGGCTGGAGACAACATTTCGCTCGGTGACGGCGAAAACACATATGAAGTGGCGTCAAACCTCTTCAAGGCATTCAGGGAACTTGAGGACAAAACTTCCTTAGCCGGCTGCATACACCCTATCAGTGAAAAGGGAATAGGAATGGCCGTAATGAACAGGATCGGGAAGGCGGCATCAAGGACAATTGGAAGCGAGACTGACCTGCGCCAGTACCTTGATAGCTTATAGGGTTTCAGACATAAATAAATAAATTCTCTATGCATTGAGCATTGATGAAAAAAGTTGCAGTCATAATGGGAAGCAAGAATGACTATGATTACATGAAGGATGCAGTCACAACTCTCAATGAATTCGGAGTTGAAACAGAGGTCAGGATTGTATCTGCACACAGGACCCCAAGATTCATGTTAGAATTTTCGTCCGAAGCTTCCGGCAGGGGGGTCGAAGTCATAATTGCAGGGGCAGGAGGCGCTGCGCACCTTCCGGGCATGACAGCATCTGTAACCCATCTTCCGGTAATAGGGGTGCCCATTCCAACAAAGAACCTGAACGGCCTCGATTCCCTCCTGTCCATAGTCCAGATGCCATCCGGAATTCCCGTTGCCACTGTTGCAATAGGGAATTCGCGGAACGCAGCCCTGCTTGCACTCCGCATCCTCTCGATCAAGTATCCTGAAATAAAGAAAATGGTTCAGGAATACATGGAATCAGAAGAGAAGCGCGTCCTCGGTGAATCGGTTTGACAAGGATAGGGATAATAGGATCGGGACAGCTTGGCTGGATGATGATCCTGGAGGGAAAGAAACTTGGCGACGAGTATTATGTGCTGGGCGGTGACAGGGGTGACCCTGCTTCGCGCATAGCGGACAGGCACTTTCCCTATGAGGATTACAGGGAGTTTGTTGACGAGTGCGACTTGGTAACGTACGAATTTGAACACGTCAATGCAGAAGCCTTGGAATATGCCAGCTCAAAGGGAAAACTCAGGCCGGGGATAGAACCCATCAGGCTGAAGAGGGACAGGAGCCTGGAGAAGGAATTCCTCAGGGCTGGAAATTTTCCCATACCGAGGTATGAGACTGCAGAGAGTTTGCCGGATCTTGCCAGGGCACGGAAGGAATTCGGGAGGTGCGTTATAAAGACAGCCGCTGGGGGGTATGACGGAAAGGGCCAGTACTTCCTCAAGGAAGGCGAGCCTCTCCCTGAGGGCCTTTCCGAACAGAAATATGTAGTTGAGGAGTTTGTGGACTACCAGCATGAGGCTTCCATCATAATATCACGCTCAACGAGGGGGGAAATTTCGGCTCACGCGCCCTCATACAATCTCAACCTCAACGGAATACTGATAAACAGCTTCGCTCCGTCTGAAGACAACGGCATGTTTGAGATATCCAGGAAACTGGTGCAGTCGCTTAACTACACAGGAGTAATGGGCATAGAGTTTTTCATAGTGGACGGAAAGCCATTCATCAATGAATTCGCGCCCAGGGTGCACAATACCGGCCATCATACCCTAATGGGTTCATCCATATCTCAGTTTGAACAGCACATACGGGCTATCAGTGGACTGCCTGTCGGGACCCCGGAACTTCTCAGGCCAAGCGGGATCGTCAACATAATAGGGACGGAACTGAACAACATAAGGAAGATCAGCATTCTTAAGGTCGGCGGCACCCAGATATACTGGTACGGTAAGGGCGAAGTCAGGAGGAAGAGGAAAATGGGCCATGTGAATTGCATTTCCGACTCCAGGGAAGGGATGAGCGTCAAACTGGGACAGGTTATGGCAATAGTCTACGGCAATGACCTTGCAAAGTTTATCTGAGGGTTAAAGTATAACAACGGCCTTGACGCCGGGGACCGACTTTATCCTGGCAAGCATGCCTGGCGGGACCGGGACGTCAGTCACTATTATTGCCTTGGGATCCTCAACCAGGTCCGGATCATCACCTATCACCTGGCGTATGCTTATTTTTTCTTTTGCTATAATATCTGCAACGCCGGCAATTATGCCGGAACGGCTTGCGGAATCGGGAAGTATTTCTATAACTCCCATCCCAACCTTGGAACTGGCCATGCCCAGGTTGCAGACCGGCCTTAAGTTCTGGAAAAATTCCAGGAGCGTGGAATCTTCCGAGATTTTCCTGAGAGTCTCAACAACGACCCTCCTGTCGACGCTGATCGCCTCGGCAATTGAGTTCGGTTTTATCTCTATCCCATCACAATAAATCCTCAGTTTCCTGTCCATGTCCATCTCCACGTTCAACCCGATGGAGATCATCTTTTTAACGACCTTCTGTTGTGATGGATTGCGGACGAACTTTCCACTTATCTGATCCCACATGAATAAAGTCACTTGAATTGCTTTAAAAACCTTGTCCTTAAAAAATAGGAATGAGAATCAGGTTCCGTCGCTGATTCCATCCTCTGAAAGCTGGATGACGGTTTCACCTTCAGGAAGGTAGGGTGAATCAATCAGCCTGGCAATTCTCTTCCCTGCCTTGCTCTTCCTGAGATATATCCTGAAGGTTGCGGTGTGGCCAACTATGTTCCCGCCTATTGGGGTGGTGGGGTCTCCAAAAAAGACATCTGGCCTTGCAGATACCTGGTTTGTTACGGCTATGATTGCGTTATAGATTGTGGAGAACTTCAGCAGGTCGTGCATGTGCCTGTTGAGCAGCTGCTGCCTCTCAGCCAGAGATCCCCTCCCCATGTATTCCGACCTGAAGTGGGAAGTCAGGGAATCTACAACAACCAGTTTTATATTGAATTCCTTGGCAAGATCGGCTGCCTTTTCGGCCAGCAGTATCTGGTGGTGTGAGTTGTACGCCCGTGCCACGTGTATGCGCTTCAGTGTCTCGTCAGGATCAACCCCCTTCGCTCTTGCCATCTGCACTATCCTCTCCGGCCTGAACGTATTCTCAGTATCTATTATCATGGTTTCAGCTTCCAGTCCTCCCTTCTCGAAGGGCATGGTCACGTTGACCGCAAGCTGGTGCATTATCTGCGTTTTTCCCGATCCGAATTCCCCGAAGAACTCCGTTATGGATTGAGTTTCAAGCCCGCCCCCAAGCAGATCGTCAAGGTTCTTGCTCCCGGTTGTCAGTTTCCTGACATCCTTCCTGCGGGCGAGGATCTCTTCCCCGGTCTCAAAATTGCCGACATCTGCGGCCTTTCTCGCAGCATTTATTATCTTGATTGCAGCGCCCTCCGCTATGCCACTTACCTCTGACAGGTCCTTTGGCGACGCGACAGCCAGGGTCATTATGTCGTCGTATCCGTTTTCTCTCAATTTCTCGGCAGTCGCTTCTCCGACGCCGGCCAGATCTTCTATGGTTATTTTCTTAGTTTCTTTCTCATTTCCTGCCATTAGTAAAACACCTCTTTGTCTATGCTCAGGCTCCTGTCCGTCAGGTCTATGGATTCATGCTGACCGGCAGAAGCCAGGGATGATCTTATGGCATCCACGTTCTCCGGTACCACAATGCTTTCCTGATGAACTGCCTGGATGTAGTTCAGCCGGTCTCCCTTTACGCTGACACTTTCCTGCCAGATAACTATTTCGTAGAGGTCTGATCTGTCCCTGTTCCCCTCCCTCGACATGTCCATTATCTGCGCCGTGGAAGCGAGACCATCCTTTCCGGAGATAAGCCTTACCCTCCTGAATTTACTCCACGCACTGATAACCTCTTCACTTGTTGAATTTTTCTTGAGCCTTGCATCTACAACATGAACGTGCATAAGGGTTGTCGGAACCTTGACAGCCACGGTGTCTATGTCAATATCCCTGATCACGGTCTTTACGTCTGGGGCGTGATGTGACGGGAATTTAAGGCTTGGCTCTATGGCATTAATCGGGCCCTTCTTGCTGTCATTTGGATCGGTTGCCCTCCTTATCAGTGTAGCGCTGACGTGTTGTATTCCTATTTCCGAGTGGACAGGAAACAGGCTCCTTGCAAGTCCGGTCGTGTTGCAGGAGACCACCCTGACAGATTTCTTGCCGTAGCAGTCCCCGTAACTGGAATATGCATTGAAGCTGGCATCCGCCACCGAGCTGGCTTCGCCTCCCTGAAATATTGCATTTATCTTTCCGCTGTACATAGTTCTGTTCTTCTCCCCCATCCCCTCAGGCGTTGCATCCACAACTATGTCGCTTGTCGAAAGCAGATCGGGCAGGAAACCCGCAGTCTCTATCCCCGCGTCCTTAAATTTCCTGGCTGATGTTTCATCAGGAACGTATATCCTGAAGGTCTTCGCAGCCATTCTGGCAACATAGTCAGGGGTCGCCTTCACTATTCCGGAGACCTTCATGTCAGGTTGCTTGAGAATGGCATTAGCTACCCTCCTGCCGATGGTTCCATACCCGTTCACTGCTACGTTTATCATGGTATTCTCATGATTAGAGGGAGGTATAAAGAGCTTGTTTTTGCACCATGGACCATCAACTGGGAGCGGCTGCTGAATAGACCGCCATGAAAGTTTTTTAAATCGGCCATTGATATGGGAAAAATGGTATCAATTAAACTAATTATATGTATGGTACTATTAGTAATTATACCAAATATGGGTATGCTGGCACATGCTTCTACAGGCGGTGCGGGGTTGCAGGCTGGCAATTACTACAATTTTTCAGGGCAAAGTATCGGATCATTTCCACAAAATGAGACATGGATAGGTTTCTCGCATGCAGGCAACGGAACTGCTTACAACATTTCAATCAAGAATGGTCAGTACGGAAGGGGTCTGAGCATTACTAACAAAGATAATTTTAGCATGTCCTACATGAGGATGGCGCTGACGACCTCTCTTTACACCATGGTGCAGTTAGGCTTCTCCTGGAATGATAACCTGAGCATCGGTTACACCCTTGTGTCATTTCCCGTCTATTACGGAAGTTCAATGGTCGGGGATTTACTGATAAACCGCTCCCAGAATACCACAGTAATCTCTGCAGGGGGTGCACAATACCGCCTTTCGCATGAACCAAGAATGAACGGGTATTATGACATCAAGCTATATTTCTCAGCATCCTATGGGAGGAACTTCTATCTGGAAATATTCAGAAATTACAGCAATTACGTTGTCCTTCCCCTGGACATCCCCACCGGGACCATCTATGAGGGTAATCTGTCAATCATGGCTGGCGGAACAATTTCCAATATAAACATATATAACATAACGGATGTTTCTGAACCCAGCGGCATCTTCCAGGCCGTACGGAATGGAACGCGGTTCTATTTCTCCAATTTCACAATTCCAGCGGTATACAGGCCATATGGGACTCAAAACCAGGCAATCCTCTTTCCCTCGCAGAACTCTGCTTACTATATCGGCTGGAATGGAGATATCGTCGAGTATAATTATGAGAACGGGAGCTTCTCTCAGATTTCCACCGCCGGTGCTGATTCATCATTCAAGCCGGTTGGCTTATATTCATGGCTCGACACTATCTATTTCCTGAGATCCGGGACGAATTCCTCCACAATCTTTTCCCTGAACGTGACTTCCGGCAGGCAGGACAATTTTACGCTTTACGGTCTTAGCGATCCATCAGGCCTCATTGCATCAGGCGGTGATGAAGTTGTAGAATACAACATAAGCGGCGGCATTTCCGCCATAAACGTATCCACCGCAAATTCTCCCGGGGTCATTTCCGCATGGCCCGGGGGAGGGGCGTATTCCTTAACAGGAATCTATGCAGCAAGCGGTTTGATAATGATTGATGGTATCAACGCGACAAACGGGTCAACGATAACGGAAAGAATTGACCCGGTATCACTTTCTAGAACAATAATATCCAGCAACTCTTATTCACGGTTTGATGGCTCCGTTCGTGTTTACAGGACAGGTTCAGGCAACGAAGGTATTTCTTCGATACTGAGCAGTACCTTATCCGGTGAAACCTATTTCACCATGGCAGGTGCCTGCAATGAATTCCTGCAGCAGAGTTCTTCAAGTGTGGCTTATGCCGGATCTGCCCCCGTGATATTCAACGGTTCGGCGTACACCATGGTGGGCAACTTTTCCATGGAATCACTGCCCATACCAGTCATCTCCTCATCTGCTCTGTGGTTCAATGGAAACTTCTCAGCAGGCTCTGAAATGAACGCCACAGAAATCGTGGTGTTCTACCACGATAAGGCAGACGCCTTTTCAGGAAAAAATGTAACACTGAAAGTCAGCAGACACTACTTACTGAGGGGGCTCGCCTATGTAAACACCACAGTCTCTTCAGCCGTCGGATACACCGTGGAAATCTCCATGGCCGGCTTTCGCTTTGTTTCAAATAATGAGGATCTCGTAATAAATTCCTCGGCGATTCCCGATGGCAATTACTCCATGTCAGTATATGTCAGCAACGACGCAGGTTACAATTCCACTGCAACTGCCAGCTGCACAGTTGACAATAATGACCCTGCTGTGATTTCGACCCCTGACAACGGAAGCTCTGTTTACGTCGGCCAGGAAATCCAGGTGAGCATATCAAACACAACCGGTTTCCTTAAGGCTGAAATTTCCTTGTCATCAATGAATGAAACAACCTATTTCACCGGCTTCGACATAAATGTCACTGCAGCACAAGGAATGAAACAGTTTCCAGTATACATCAATGTCACAGACATATACGGGCAGGTTTTCTCAAGGTACCTCATATTTACCGTACTCAACACATCATACAGGAATTTCAGCATCAACATCTACAATGGGGAATTCTTCAGCCACGGGAACCTGTCGCTAACATGGACTCCAATAAGGAATGTCTCCAGTTACAGCCTCAGGGTGCTGGGAAAGGGTTTTCTTGCTAACGTTTCAGTAGAAGGCACGAATTACAGCATGCAGCTTGGAAACGGAAATTTTACGCTATTCGTATACCCGGTTCTCGGGGATGGATCCCTCCTGACGGAATTTGAGTACAATTTCACTGTGATTGCATTTTCTCCGGGACTGGCAGTCTCCTGTAGCAACAGGTCCGAGTATTCCTTTTTCGGCAACTCCATGAACAACTCATTCTTCATCGCCATAAATTCTAACATAACCTCTGAGATAAGGTCTAATTTCACCTCTCCATTTGGTACGGTATTTGACAGGTTTAACGGATCAAGCAGTCTGCAAGTCCAGATATACCGTGATAGTCCCGGGTTCGAAAACAACGGAATCTACACTTTTTCTTATCTTTCCGTATCTCAAAGCGGAACGCAGACTGCCGGCAGTATTAAGATAACAGTGAACAACACGATTCCGGTTATTAGTAACCCTCCCGGAAAAAACCTTTTCATGAACGTTTCATCGTTTCACGTAAACCCTGGCGTCCCGGGAAATTCCCGGATATTTTACTCCTTCTCAGGCGCTTCGATTCAGGAAAATTATACCGGATTGGAAAATGGTACTGTTAAGTTGGGGCAGGCGGAGGGGCTTTACCACATCACATTGATGGATGTTACTCCGAGTGGTAATTTTGCGCTTTATAACTTTACAGTGCTTTACTCGGATGCTGAACCTGCCATATACCTCAATATTTCAGCGGCACAGGTCAGATTTGTCAATTACACAACGGTAAATTATAAAGTTGTCGACAAGGCCCCACTCAGATCAATTGAAATGGCCTTTGGTAACCGCGTGATCTCTGTCAGCAATCCAGCAAAGAGTGGAAGCTTCATTGTCTTCTTCAACTCAGACGGGATGTATAATCTCTCAGCTACTGCAGAGGATCTCTGCCTCAACAGCAACAGGTCAGCCAATGAAACGGTGAACGTTACATACTATGTTACTGTAAGCTCAGCCTCCATTTCATCAAGCATATTCGGCAATTCCGGGAAATTCAGCATAGAAATGACGGGCACCAACCTGCAGAACGTGAATATATCCTGGTATCTGGATGGAAAGTACATCGGTTCAGGAAAAACTTTCTCGGCAGAACTCCCATTAGGAAATTCAAACGTTACCTGCATTTTCGGATATGACGGAAAGACTTTTGAAATTTCAAGGGAAAATTTTGTCATTGGGTTCGACCCGTTCTACGCAGTACTGCTTCTCATCGCGGGAATATCTGGAGTCCGGTACGCGCTCTCAAGGAAAAAGGATGAGGCTGCGAAGGGATTGCTGCTCAACAACTCAGGCAAGTCGCTCCGTGAGATCAAAGCGCTGGGCAGACAGACCGGAGTGCCCGGCCTGTCGATCAGGAGGCAGGTAAGGAAGCTTTCGGGGAGCGGAGAGATCGTGATGGAGAGGGATCTAAGCAGGGAAATTTACCTGTTCGTCGTCGGGGAGGGCAAATGATTACGGATATGTTCAGGCTTTCATCCTCACCAACAATGCCAAAATGGAAGTCTGCATAGAAAAGATTTTTAAAAAGGTTTTGAATAGGGAAAAACTAAGCGGGTCGAGATGAATCATTCTGTTATAGCGTTTATAGCTCTTATTTCAATGGTAATGCTTGTGGCAATACCGGCAGTTTCAACTGCTGCCACTCCAACACTTTCACCTCCGCCGGCTACCCTGCCCGCGGTTGTATACTATACAGATCCCGTTTCTGGAGTCCATTATACGATCACGACTCCTGAGTGGAATGGCTTTTTCTCCAAGGTGATAGACAGCCGCTCCTTCGTTTCATATAACTGGTCACTTAACGTAACGCAGCCGCTCATTGTATTCGACCTCACTTACACCGGCCTGAATCCATACGGGATGCAGTTCATTCTGGCGCTGGCAAAGGTAGGTGGATTTCCCAGCATACAGAATATGTCCGCGGCCTTTAACATGACAAAGAACATGCCCTCCCAAATAAGCGGATACAGCAATATACAGGCACTTAATGCCGGCGCTTATCCCGGCTTCACCTGGTCAGTGCCGAAGGTCCACAGCCCGGTGACAGAGTATGAAGAGATAGGTGCCATAGGGGCAATCGTAGTGGTCATGTTTGTCCTCTACTTCACTTTCAACAGGAAGAAGTAACCCCATAAGCCAATTTAAATTCAGGAATGAACTGAAATGACGGATTCTGATGGTTCCGGGGAAAAAATGGCTGAGCACCATATCGCTGGAGAACATACTGAGACTTTCAAGCTCAGGAACAACTATAGCCCCATATATGCCGGCTTTCTACGACATTTTCTAGGGAATTAATGCCATGTTCAACTTCAATGTATCATGAGCAATGGAATTGATGGGAATAGATGATGAAATCATCAGGAGACGGAAAGGCCTTCGGTGAGAGATTCCTGGCCGACGCGATGCTTGGAAAACTGTGCCGATGGATGCGGTTTCTCGGCTACGACGTTGAATACGCTGACAGCTCGATGGAAGATGATGACATAATAAGGAAATGCAGCTCATCCGGTCTGATTCTTATAACAATGGATGTTGATTTGTCGCAACGTTTGGGAAGGTCAATTCTTTTGAGGTCATTCGATATTGATGATCAGCTGCTTACAATACTCGATGCATATCCCATAGACAGGGAAAAGGAAATGTCGCGATGCCCTGTATGCAATGGCATCCTGTCTTTGAGGAGTGGGTCGGCTGGGGCCTCGGTTCCGGCTGCAATAGCAAGGAATTTCCATGAGATCTGGGAATGTACCGGATGCGGCAGGATATACTGGAAAGGATCCCATTACGATAGGATAACGAAGAAGCTGTCGGAGTTGAGAAATGAGAATAATATCAGGCGAGAAAAATGAAGAGTGGAAGAGTATATATGTTGAGGATCTGGACGATCTTTGGTACCTCAGGAACATAATCAGGAAGGGAGATGCCATCAGGATGACTGTCTTGAGGAGGCTGGAGAAGCAGGACGATATCAACAGGCTCAAGGAACAGTCAAGGAAGCCGGTGACCCTTACCATAAGGGCCGATGAAGTTGAATTCCAGGAGTTTGTTGACAGGCTGAAGGTGCTTGGGACAATAATCTCGGAAAATGAGAACCTGAGGGGAGAACACCAGTCATTCCTCATTTCTCCCGGTACAACTTTTGACCTGAGGAAGGATGAATGGAACACAGAAGAGTCGAAACTCATCAAGGAGGCCCAGTCCCACTATTACAGCCAGGAATACATTTTCGTGAGCCTGGATGACGAACAGGCAACCATATCGGTAATGAGGAGTTACGGTATCCAGTCAGCGGCTAGGATAGATTCCCTGAAGTCTGGAAAATTCTACGAGAATAACTATTCAGAGAAGACTTACATTGATGAGATAATTTCCACTCTGAAGGGCATCATAAAGAAGGAGAGTGTTATAATAGTACTCGGACCGGGATTCACGCATGACCATCTCTATTCATCTATCCGTGATGACAACATGCTTGCAAAATACCAGTCATATAATTTTTCCACCGGAAGACCCGATCAGGGCGCGGTGTATGAATTTCTATCCAAGCCTGAAAGTGAACAGATATTCTCAGAATCAAGGCTTTTGAGGGAAAAACGACTGATCGAGGAATTTTCGAGAAACCTCAAGACAGGAGAAAGGGCTGCATACGGCTATGAAGAAGTGCTGAAAACAGCTGAGGCTGGGTCTGCTGAAAAAATAATGCTCACTGAGGAGGAATTCCGCAAGGAACGGTCCAGAAGGATACTGGATTTGGCGGCAAAATCTGGTACAGGAATCCATATATTCAGTTCCCAGAGCGAAAGTGGCCAGCTGGTCAGGAGTTTTGGCGGATATTGCGCAATTCTAAGATACTGAAGAGGTACCAGTCATCTGTCAGGAATAACGTGACAGCCAAGGGTCACGAAAAGGTAAATATATTCTCAACCGTTTAACCGTAAGCGCTCCGATGGTGTAGTCCGGCCAAGCATTTCGGCCTTTCAAGCCGACGACCCGGGTCCAAATCCCGGTCGGAGCAT
>JAJYUG010000072.1 GCA_021792655.1 Thermoplasmata archaeon
GTCCACATCTGAAATGGTAATTGATTACATCGCCAACAGGGATAGAAAATATAATAAGATCATTAACAATGATTTTCAATGGTCTCTTCCAGACTAAGCAATATATCGCAATCTGCCACGATCTCCATGAATCTCAAGGCAGAGGAATTGAGGAAAACAGGGAAAAAGGTCTATAATTTTTCCCTTGGAGAACCGGATTTCAACACGCCGGATAATATAATTGACTTCGCGTTCAAGGCAGCCAGGAACGGAAAAACGCATTACACTCCATCGAAAGGTGTCCTGGAACTGAGGGAAAAGATTGCCAGAAAATTCAAGGAAATGAACAACATAAGCGCAGACCCTGCAAACATAATAGTGACGCCGACAAAATTCTCAGTATCACTGGCCATTATGTCCCTGCTTGAAGAAGGGGATAATGTCCTACTTCCCATGCCTTACTATGTTTCCTATCCGGACATCGTGAAGCTATATGGAGGTGTTCCCAGAGGAGTCAAAACAAACGCGGATTACAGTTTCGATTATGAAGCCCTGGAAAAGGCAGTGGACGGAAAAACAAAGGCGCTTATCTTCAGCAATCCTTGCAACCCCACTGGAAAGGTATACGGGGAAAATGAGATAAGGAAACTCTGCGACTTCGTGATCGAACATGGCCTCTACCTGATCTCCGATGAAATATACGAGGATCTCTCCTTTGAGAAGCGACCGTTTTCACCCGCTTCCATTCCTGAAATGGCCGATAAGACCATCACTCTCAGCGGATTCTCGAAGAGTTATGCGATGACCGGCTGGAGAATCGGTTATATGCTGGCAAACCCAGAAATCATAAGAGCTTCAGATATTATCCAGCAGCAGACCATGACCTGCGCGACCTCCGTCTCGCAATATGCAGCCATAGCGGCACTTGATGACAGGGAAACTCCCCGACGCTTCAGGGATGCATTCATGAAAAGAAGGGACCTGATAATGAAAAGCCTGTCAGGCATAGATGGTTTGAGTTTTGTAAAACCGGAAGGCGCTTTTTACCTGTTTCCGGAGTACGATTTGGAGATGACCTCCAATGATATGTCTATGAAGCTGCTCGAAGACGTGCAGGTGATAGTAACTCCAGGTTCAGCGTTCGGAGAACAGGGAGAAAAGCATTTCAGGATTTCCTACGCCACCAGCGACGAGAACATTATCGAGGGTTCCCGCAGGATAGGGGAATTCATGCACAGAGGGAGATGAGCAAATCCACGTCCGCGCTAATGAAAATTGATTAATGACAAGGGAATGTTGAATCATGTTCAGCTATGAAAAGGATTACAGTGCGGACACTGATGAGACATACGGAAAAATATCAAGGGCGCTGAAGGCGGGTGGCTACATAATCCTCTCATATGTCGACATGAAGCAGATACTTGAATCCAATTTCAAGGATGAATTCAAGAAGTACTACATCCTCAACATATGCAAGCCCTTGGCAGCAAAGGAGATCATGGCACAGGACGAAAGAATGGGTCTCTTCATACCGTGCAAAATGTCCATATTTGCTACAGACAGGGGATCGCATGTCAGTCTGCTGAGGGTGTCTGAAATGGCAAAGGACTATCTCCACGAGGAGAGCAGGGTGAAAAAATACGAGGATGAAGTGATTTCAATCCTTGACTCAATCTCCTGAACCTTTTATTTTTGCCTGAATTCCTCGATCGCCTTTTTCAGTGGTATCATGTGCATCAGGGCCGGTGATCCATACATCAGGACGGCAACCATTCCTGCCTCAAGAATCTCGTCATCTGTCGCCCCGTTCTGAAGCGCCATTCGCGTATGGTACGGGATGCACCATTCACACTGTGAACTCACGGAAAGTGCTATGGAAATCAGTTCTTTCACCTTCAGTGAGAGCTTTCCGTCTTTCTGGATACTCTGAATGAAGCTTCCGAAAGCATTCATGTTCTCCGGGACTTCGCTCCCAAGATACTTCATCAGGTTCTGTATTTCCTGAAGCTTATCTGACTCTTTTCTTTCTTGCGGCATCTCTATCCGGACATCAATTTGCTGCGGTATAAGAACACTGATATGTGTGCAAATTTTGCACCGATAGATAGATTGATTAACAGGGTAGAACGAAAGTGTCCGGGCTTTGCCAGAATGATTAAGTAAGATCGGGAAATGTTTTAACTGAGAGTTATGGCAGAAATAACATCGAAATACGGTTTCCAGGAAACAGTTGACCTGTTGCAAACAGCGATAGAGAGTTCTGGCCTGAAAACAATATCCAAGATTAATGCACAGGAGAATCTGAAGAAGGCAGGACTGACTGTGAGCGGAAATGTCATACTTGAGGTATTCCACCCAAAGCTTGCAAAGGAGGTTTTTGAAGCAGACATTCGCGCAGGCATTGTTCCACCTGTCCGGATATATGTTTATGAGGATTCCGGAAAAACGCATGTGGTGACACAGAATGCTGCCGAACTTTTTTCAGGCTACAAAAACCTTTCAAGCCTGGGGAGGAACGTGGACGGCATGCTCGCTAAAATAATAGAAGCGATAAAGTGAAATATATTCACTGGCCATCGTTCACTGTGTTTATCGCTTCACTCATTTCTTTATCCCTTTCCAGTCTGTCCTGACAGGAACCAGGCCTCTCTTCTTCTGGATATAATTGTATGCTGACAGAGCGGCTACTGCACCCTGGCCGGCGGAGATGACGACCTGTTTGTATGGCATGTTAGTTACGTCCCCGCAGGCGAATATACCCTCCTGGGACGTATGGCAGAGATCATCAATAATGATCTCATTACTCCTGTTCAGGTCTACCAAACCTTTCAGGAAACCTGCCTTCGATATGTATCCATTCTCGATGAACACTCCATCAACAACAATGTCATTATACTCTCCTGTTTGGGCGATCCTTCTGTTACGAATTGAGATTCCAGCTTCGGTTTCAGCAAAGCCATCTACCTTGACTGAGTCGATAAATTTCACGTTCTTCCTTTCCTGCAGGGATCTTACTGATTCGATATCGCCCGTTGATCTTGAGGAGGTCCTCATAATAAAGAGCTCTGATGCGATGTCAACCAGGTATATTGCTGCTTCGATGAGCTGCGGGCCCGTCCCTATGACTGCTATCCTTTTTCCCTTATACAATGGCCCGTCACAGACTGCACAGTATGATACCCCGCGTCCGGACAGCTCCTTCTCTCCGGGTACTCCCAGTTCCCTAGGCGTCTTTCCGAAGGCAAGGATTATCGATTCTGCTTCGTATGTCCCTGAACCTGTTTCCACTGAAAAGCTGCTGCTGCCTTTCACAATCCTGGTGACCTCATCATACTCAAATTCAGTGCCGTAGCTCACTGACTGCTTCTGGAATTTTGTCATCAGCTCAAAGCCCTTGATTTCGTCGAATCCGGGATAGTTCTGTATCTCGTTAGTCAGCAGCGCCTGCCCCCCGATGTCCTTTGTTATGACCACTGTCTTCAGCTGTTGCCTGCTGCAGTACAGCGAAGCCGTAAGACCAGCTGATGCGCCGCCTACAATTACGACGTCGTAGGTGCTTTTTTCTCCGTTTGGCATTTTCCTCACTACTGGGCTTTCATGACCGAAATTATCTTTGACTCAAGCATCTTCTTTGGAACTGCCCCTATGACCCCATCGGCTACCTTGCCATTCCTGAATATCAGGATTGTGGGTATGCTCCTCACCCTGAACATTGCTGAAGTTGACTGGTTGTCATCGACGTTGAGCCTTCCAAATGTAACTCTCCCGGCGTATTCTCTTGCAAGCTCCTCAATAATAGGGTGAACCATCTGGCATGGGCCGCACCATGGCGCCCAGAAATCCACCACCATCATGTTGTGCTTCATGAGCTCGCTGGCAAAATTCCTGTCACTGAGTTCTATGGGCACTCCACCCAGGCCCGCTTGATTTCCCGGCTTTTCTCCCTTAATTGATTTCATTATATCCTCCATCTGTTTCATCCTAATCTTTTCTATCTCATCATCACTATTCATTTTGCTTCGCCTCATCTTCACTTTTTTCGTTATCTTAGGTATCGCGAACAAGTGGTGATATTCTTTTCAATTTTATATTTTACGGTATTGCATAAACCATGCAAAGTGTTTAATTCATTTACGCGTTACTGCAGCGTGAGTGTTTCGCCGCTTGGTAAGATGGTGAGAGGAAGCGCAAGCTGCTCGGACCTGATCAGTTGCCTCTATGCCCTCAACTCAACTGAAATTGATATATTCTTCTCGCTCTATGGCATAGAGGAAATAACACTCGAAACAGTGTCCGCTGTAGCAAAACGGGATAAGAGCACAATACACAGGATACTTGAGAAACTCGTGAATGCGGGGCTATGCTTCAAGGATACGATGGCGATGGAGAAGGGTGGATTCCGCAATATATACTATACGCTAAGCCCTGAAAAACTT
>JAJYUG010000021.1 GCA_021792655.1 Thermoplasmata archaeon
GAGACACAATGATGATAAGGAAAGCTGAGTTCCTGGCGGAGCTTCCGCACAGCACCAAGGAAAAAAATTTCCTTATCACTCCCTGGGAAACTACCCAGATTATACGAAATCTGGATGATGTTTCTACGCCTGAACTGGAAGGTTTTGTATACAGGAATGGGGATATTTTCACCATAACTTCCATAAATAATGGCAAATATGCTTTAAGGTTACAACCTCACGCAGAACCGGCCGATTATCAGATTAATGGAGAACCCCCTATCCCTGCCGAAACAGAGATTCTCATGAAAGATGCCTTCGGACTCCTGCTTCATAAAAGGATAGAGTCATTATCAGAGAATGGCAGCTGTTGGGTCAGAAAAGAAGATGCCATATTCGGAATCAAGAATTCGCTTATGCTTCCGGACGATTTTATCCCCCAGTCATGGATGGCTATTGTGGAGAATGATGAACCCATTGACTCTGACAGGATAATTGAAGATATCCAGAGTATTTTCGGGAGAAAATGGATATACGTTTTTTCATCCTATGAGAATGGCAAGGCCATAATGCCGTACTTCTTTTATAACAGAAAGGGGACTGCGTTGCCTGAAGTCACCGAAGAACGCTTAATGTCCATATTAGCCAGTGAGTTTGAGGCACTTAGAAATTCACCTGAATTCCGGGTTTTCACCATGGCGAGGATACTGAAAAGTGTTATTTTTAACATGGAGACCAAGGGAACCCGGGAACTCAGGAAGCCCTTATTTGACAGCGGAAAGATAAAATTACTGATGGACGAAAATCTGGTCAACGAAAGTGATGGTAAATTTTTTCTACGGGAATCTGTATCTGCGACCAATCTGGAATCACTCAGGAACAGGTACTTAGATCTTTCCAGCAAACTATCATCAGAATGGATGAAACGCATAGTCCATCTCTGACACTTTGTACCACCACACTGAATGGTATGGATGGCTGACCCAGTCTTTTGACTGAATAATCCAATGGCACTTGGACAAAGGCTAGGGATCATTGCCAGTCCAGGATCATAAAGGCATACATTCTTGTATTCATCCACGGGTAAATATTTTTATGTGAAGAGCCCATATTAAATCATGTTTAATTTGAAGGGTGGAATTTCTGATTAATCCAGATTATATGGATTCTATACAAGGTTGCCGGGAAATGAGCCCTCATTCATACCTTGGTCCTCATCAGTTAGCCGATGGAGGTCTGGTAATAAGGAGTTACCTTCCTCAGGCTAAAAGAGCGTGGGTTGAATTCCAGGAAACCGGCGCAAGAGAAGATATGACTTCCGATGGGAATGGTTTTTACCACTATGTTTCAAAAGATGAGCCTGAGGTTAGAGGATATAAACTATCATACGAGGACGAAAGCGGATACATTGATGCCAGAGGCGATCCTTACGCATATCCCCCCGAAATCTCTGATTTTGATCTCTATCTCTATGGGAAAGGACAGCTATACGAGAGTTACCTTACTTTCGGATCTCACCCTGCTGTCAGGGAAGGAATGAGCGGAGTTAGGTTTGTGGTCTGGGCACCGAATGCAAGATCCGTGTCAGTGGTCGGGAACTTCAACCACTGGTATGCTGGCATGAACCCCATGTCCAACGTGAAAATGTCAGGGATATGGGAAATTTTTATTCCTGGCGTCACAGAGCACGAATACTACAAGTATGCCATAATGCCAAAGAACGGGAATAACGTTTCACTGCGGACAGATCCCTATGCCTTCCTGACAGAGAAGCGTCCGAGAACTGCGTCTATCGTAATGGATATACCATCCGAGTGGAGCGACGGCCAATGGATCAGCAACAGGGTCTCATCGGGATCAAGGAATTCGGCAATCTCCATCTATGAGCTACATCTTGGTTCCTGGCGAAGAACTGAATCCGGAGGGTTCATGAACTACAGGGAAATTGCAGACGAACTTGTCACTTACATGAAGCAGATTGGCTTCACCCACGTAGAGCTTATGCCTGTTATGGAACATCCCCTCGATGAATCATGGGGATACCAGGTTATCAACTATTTTTCCCCTACTTCAAGGTTTGGGACTCCGGAAGATTTCATTTATTTCATTGGAAAGATGCACGACAATGGCTTGGGGGTTATACTGGACTGGGTTCCTGCACATTTTCCTGACGATGAATACGGGCTCTCGATGTACGACGGCACACATTTATACGATCACGAAGACCCTAGGAAAGGAAGACATCCGGACTGGGGAACGAGAATTTTCAACTATGGGAGAAATGAGGTTCGTAATTTCCTCATATCCAGCGCCCTGTTCTGGATCGAGAAATACCATGCCGATGGAATCCGAATAGACGCAGTCTCATCAATGCTATATCTGGACTATTCACGGAAGACAGGTGAGTGGATTCCGAACAAGTATGGAGGAAGGGAAAACCTGGAGGCAATCTCTTTCCTGAGGGAACTGTCATATGTCCTGCATGATCGTTTTCCGGGGATAATGCTCATTGCAGAAGAATCGACTGCCTGGGAAGGAGTTACAAGACCTGTCGAACTTGGGGGACTCGGTTTTGACTACAAGTGGAACATGGGATGGATGCATGATACTCTTGAGTTCTTCTCCAAGGATCCGATTTACAGGAAATATGACATGGGGAGGCTCACTTTCTCCGTATGGTATGCATTCAGCGAGAATTTTATATTACCAATTTCACACGACGAGGTAGTACACGGCAAGGGATCTATCTACAGAAAAATGCCGGGCGATGAATGGCAAAAGCTGGCAAATGCAAGACTCCTTTTTTCTTATATGCTGGCATATCCGGGAAAGAAACTGATATTCATGGGAAACGAGTTTGTTCAGGATTCAGAATGGGATGCCATGAGCAGCCTGGACTGGCGTGGAGAACAAGAGACGGGACGCCGCCAGATCTCATTACTACTTTCAGACCTGAACGGACTGTATAGAAAGAAGGTGGCACTGCACGAGGAAGACTGCTCTTACAGGGGATTTGAGTGGATAGATTTTAATGACTCCAATAACAGCGTGATAAGTTTTATCAGGCATTCCATGGAACCGTCCGGTGAGATTGTGGCTATTTTTAACTTTACGCCCGTACCCAGATACAATTACGTTATCGGAGTGAACCGGCCTGGCTTCTACAGGGAAATATTCAACTCAGATTCCAAGGATTACGGTGGAAGCGGTGTCGGTAACTATGGTGGTAGGTTAACCTCCGCACAGGGTATGCACGGGAAGCAGATGTCACTTGAGGTCACTCTACCCCCACTAGGTGCGGTATTATTTGAATCGGAGGAGATGAAAAAGCAATGAATGCTTCAAGGATTTCCATAGAAAGCGTCCGTCCCATGATTGACTGCGGCAGGTTTCCTGCAAAAAGGGTCATAGGGGATGAATTCACAGTTGAAGCTGACATATTCACGCACGGATCCGATAGAATCCGGGCAGATCTCAAGTACAGAAAAATTGGGAATATGAAATGGAAAGCTTCACAGATGCATCTAGGATACAACGACAGGTGGACTGGAAGCTTCAAGGTTGAAGAGGAAGGGGTGTATGAATATACAATCGATGCCTGGATAGATAGTTACTCCACAGTCCTTGCCAATATTGAGTCCTGGTATAGGGGAGGTGAAAGCATATCCAGTGACCTATCGGTTGTTTCAACACTCCTTTCTGAAATAATGAAGAAGACAGCCGGGAGGGAAAAATCATTTCTCAAAGAAAGGTTTTCAGCAATGAAGGATGCCAGCCCCCCCGAAGTGATCGAGATACTTAAGGGCCCTCAACTCAATTCACTTGTGCAGAGATATCAGAAAAAATTGTATCCTGAGACCTACCGCCAGAAGCTAAGACTTGTGGTAGAGAGAAAAAAGGCTGGTTTTTCCAGCTGGTATGAACTGTTTCCTCGATCGCAGGGCGTGAACTCCGGAACCTCGGGAACTTTTCTCGATTGTGCCCGCAGGCTTCCGGAGATTGCCGCAATGGGATTTGACGTTCTGTACCTGACTCCTATCCATCCAATCGGGATAACACAACGGAGGGGAAAGAACGGGTCGCGTGTTGCGGACGAGACTGACCCGGGAAGCCCATGGGCGATAGGTAATGCAGATGGAGGACATGATTCCATAAATCCTGATCTGGGAACAATGGAGGAGTTTGTGGATCTGATCAGGAAGGCAGCCGGATACGGAATAGAAATTGCATTGGACCTCGCGTTCCAGTGCTCCCCGGACCATCCATATGTAACCAAACACCCTGACTGGTTCTACAAACGACCCGACGGTACAATAAGATATGCAGAAAATCCACCTAAGAAATATTACGACATATTTCCTTTGAATTTTGATTCTCCCGACAAAGAAAACCTATGGCTGGAACTCAAGAGAGTGGTCATTTTCTGGATTGAGAAAGGAATAAGGATTTTCAGGGTAGACAATCCGCACACAAAACCATTTGAATTCTGGGAATGGATCATAAGAGAGGTCAGGGCAGAATACCCCGACGTAATCTTCCTGGCCGAAGCTTTCACGCGACCGGCTGTTATGTATGAACTCTCAAAGCTGGGGTTTTCCATGTCGTACACATATTTCACCTGGAGAAACTATGATTTTGAGATAAGGGAATACTTCACAGAGCTTTCTTCCCCACCAGTTTCGGATCACTTCAGGCCTATGCTGTTTACTAACACCCCGGATATACTTCCCCAAATACTACAGACAGGCGGCAGAGCGGCATTCAAGATCAGGGCGGTTCTGGCTGCTACACTTTCCCCTCTCTGGGGGATCTACAGCGGGTTTGAGTTATGTGAAAATGAAGCCGTGGAAAACAGCGAGGAATACCTTAATTCTGAGAAATACGAGATAAGGATCAGGGACTGGAACAGTGAAGGAAATATCAAACAATTAATAGCAACCCTCAATTCAATCAGGAGAGATAACATTTCATTACAAGAGTTTGGCAACGTGCGTTTCCATCAAAGTGACAATCCGAACATTATCTTTTATAGCCGTGTATCCGGAGACGGGAAGAATGCAATACTCGTAGCTGTTAACCTTAACCCAAAGGAACTGCATTCAGCAAATCTAAAGGTTCCCCTTGACCTCCTAGGTGTCAGTGGAGACACCCCTTACAAAATCATGGATCTGTTAACCGGAGAGTTATATGTATGGCAGGGCATGTATGGTTATGTCAGGCTCACACCGGACCAGAGGATGGCCCACGTATTCAGGGTTGAGAGGTAGGTAATATGGATAATAATCCGCTGTGGTACAGGGATGCCGTTTTCTATGAGGTACCCGTCAAATCTTTTTTTGATTCAACCAACGACGGGACTGGTGATTTCAATGGCCTTCGGATAAAGCTGCCTTATCTGCACGACCTTGGTGTAGATGCCATCTGGCTGCTGCCATTCTACAGATCCCCGTTGAAGGATGATGGATACGATATTTCAGATTACTATTCCATCCAGCCTGAATATGGCACTCTGGAAGACTTCAAGGGGTTTATAGCGGAGGCTCATGCCTTGAATATACGAGTAGTGGCGGACCTTGTCCTCAACCACATATCTGATCAGAACCAGTGGTTCCAGGATGCAAAGAAGAGCAGGGATTCACCCAAGCGAGACTGGTTCGTTTGGAGCGATTCCGACATGAAATATAGCGGAGTCAGGATAATATTTATAGACAGTGAAATCTCAAACTGGACATGGGAGCCTAACACCAAGCAGTATTACTGGCATAGATTTTACTCCCATCAGCCGGATCTCAACTATGACAATCCGGAAGTTCGCGAGGAGATGAAAAACGTCATAAGATACTGGCTTAGGCTCGGACTTGATGGCTTCCGTTGTGATGCTGTACCTTACCTGTTCGAGCGAGAGGGGACGAGCTGTGAGAACCTGCCGGAGACTCATGAATATTTTAAGGAAATCAGGAAAATGATGGATGAAGAGTTCCCGGGAACAATACTCCTTGCCGAAGCAAACCAGTGGCCAAGCGATGCGAAGCAATACTTCGGAAAGGGTGATGAGTTCCATATGGCATTCAATTTCCCTTTGATGCCCAGAATGTTCATCTCCCTCGCTAGGGAAAACAGCTTTCCACTGATCAACATTATCAACCAGACCCTGCCGATCCCTGACAACTGTGACTGGGCGATATTCCTGAGGAATCATGACGAGCTCACACTCGAGATGGTTACTGATGAGGAAAGGGATATCATGTATAACGAGTATGCAAAATTACCGAAGATGAGGCTGAACCTGGGAATAAGAAGGAGGCTTGCCCCCCTTGTTGATAACGACAGGGCTACGCTGGAACTGCTGAACGCCTTAATGCTCTCACTTCCAGGTACTCCAATTATCTACTATGGTGACGAGATCGGTATGGGCGATAACGTATACCTTGGGGACAGGAATGGCGTCAGAACCCCAATGCAGTGGTCATATGACAGGAATGCTGGGTTCTCTACGGCAGATAACGAACAGCTGTATTCGCCTGTTGTGACAAATCCTAATTACCATTATGAGAGCGTCAATGTAGAATCTGAACTGAGATCCGGGTCGTCCCTGCTCAATTGGATGAAAAAGATGCTGAGGGTAAGGAAGAATTACTCTGAACTGCTCGGAAGGGGAGGGATAAGGTTCATAGACCAGAAGAACCGCAGGGTGCTAACATATGTCAGGGAGTATAAAGACCAGCGGATGCTGTGCATCTTCAACCTTTCTAGAAGACCGACATACGTTGAGCTCAGCCTCCCGGAATTCAGGGGACTCAAACCCCTGGAAGCCATTACTAAGTCACCATTTCCCCGCATAGGAGATCTGCCCTATTTCTTCACTCTGCCGCCGAGAGGCTTCTTCTGGCTGAACCTTACTGTGCCTGATCATGAAGACGAGAAGGACTTTGATGACTGAAGCATCTAAAGCATTCCTGCAGGAACATTTCAGCTCATCGTTACTTGGATATGCCATTTCCCGGAGATGGTACGCACACAAAGCCATTAAGGCGGAGAGGTTGGAAATATTGAGCGCTTTTTCCCTTGACAGTTCCGGCACAATCAAAGCACTCGTATGCGAAATAACGTTCGCAGGAGACTGGAGAGCTTTATATTTCATTCCTGTCGAAATTTCGGAAAAGGAAGATGATAATGCCATCGGATCATTCGTCATAAATGGTGGACGTATAACCCTAACAGACGCTTTTCTATCCAGAAGATATGCAGAGAGCCTTCTTGCCAATTTCCTGCTTGGCGCAAATGTATACGACGGGGACTCCCATATTTCCTTTTCTGTCACTGACAGTTTCTATGCCCCGCAAAACCGGGAATTCCGGGTGATAAAGTCAGAGCAGAGCAACAGTTCCTTCATTCTCGGAAACTCGATTATCATTAAGAACTACAGAAATATCAAACCTGGGGAAAACCCGGATATCGATGTCCCGGAGAAACTTTTTGCACAGGGCGGATTCCGTGAAACACCAGAGCCAATGGGCGATGTGGCTTACTACGGCAGATCAGGCAAGATTTATCTGGCCTATGCGTCCAGATTCATACCGGATTCGGAAGATGCGTGGAGCCGTTATAACAGGCTGTTCAGTGATCTGCTAAGAAGAAGCACTGAAGACCATAGTTTTGAGGAAAAATTTCCGGTCGAGTTCATCAGGGCAGCTGACAGCCTCGGAAAGCTTACCGGTAGAATGCACCGCGCCCTCTCCTCAATCGGGAGCCAAAACTTCACGCCTGAAGGGGTCGAGGAAACGGACATAACCAGGGTTACCAATCAGATCCGGGAATACCTGGAAAACGCGCGTGCGATGATAGGAGAAAGAGAGGAAATCAGCACACGAGTGCGGATGAAATTTGCGCTGGACAAGTGGTCCCCCACACTTGAATATGCTGAGGATTACCTTCTATCGAAGCTAAGGGAAAGCCACGCACAGAAGATAAGAGTACACGGAGACTATCATTTGGGACAGATTCTCATGGCTGGTGACAGTTATTATGTGATCGATTTTGAGGGTGAGCCGATGAAGGACATATCAGAAAGAATCAGGAAATATCCCCCTGAAAAGGATATTGCCGGTATGATAAGGTCCCTGGACTACCTCCTGCAGTCAGTTTTTAAATTGAACGGGATAGGTGGGTCTGAAGAATTTATCAATTCCACAAGGGTTCGCGCAGAGAATGCTTTCGTCGATGCTTACAGGGAAACTGTTGGCGCTGATCTGGGGTTGCTCGGCTCAGACCCGGAATTCGCAGACATGATGCTAAGGATGTTTGTTGCTGAAAAGTCTGCCTATGAACTTTTATACGAACTCAACAACAGGCCGGATTGGGTAAAGGTCCCGCTAAATTCTATCTCGAGGATTTTCAGCGAATTCAAAATGAAATAGCATTGTTCTGAAGCGTTATAACGGCCTAGTCAACACAAAACCTATATTAGGCAACGACAGTATTCCTTCGCCATGCACAATACCAGAACGGGATACCCATACCCACTGGGATCAACTATCACTGAGGATGGCACGAATTTCGCAATCTTCTCTGAAAACGCGACATCCGTTGAACTGGAAATTTACAGAAAAAGTGACGATTTCTCCCCGTCCGAGGTAATTTCATTCAAGAATGTTGACAATCACGTCTGGCATGCTCATGTTTCCGGGATTGGAGCTGGCACCATGTATGGGTACAGGGTAGATGGCCCGTTCATGCCAGAGAAAGGACATCGATTCAACCGCAACAAGCTGCTCATAGACCCCTACGCGAAGGCGCTATCCGGAGCCATAAAATGGAGCGACGACATCTTTGGTTATGTACTTGGGGACCAGAATGAAGACCTGTCCTTCAACAAGAATGATGATGCAGGCTTTGTGCCAAAATCCATCGTATACGGCGATAACTTTGACTGGAAAGGAGTGAAATCACCAAAACATCCGTGGAACAGAACCGTCATTTATGAAACACACGTAAAGGGATTTACAAAGAGGCTCGGCGGCATCCCCGAATCCATAAGGGGAACTTTCGCAGGGCTATCCTCACGCGCCGTCATAGGATATCTCCTTGATCTGGGCATAACTGCTGTGGAGTTGATGCCTGTTCACCAGAAAGTTGACTCTGACTATCTTCAGAAGCAGGGACTTTCGAATTATTGGGGATACAACACAATCGGGTACTTTGCGCCAGATATAAGGTACAGTTCCAACCAGAGTCCGGCTGAACAGATAAATGAATTCAAGAATCTCGTGAAGAACATGCACGAGAACAATATCGAGGTTATCCTGGACGTTGTGTATAATCACACGGGCGAGGGAAATCAGCTCGGACCAACCCTCTCCTTCAGGGGCATAGACAATGCAGCTTATTACAGGCTCAATCCCGAAAACCCGCGTTTTTATGATGATTTTACCGGAACAGGAAACAGCCTTGATGCCGGACATCCTCAGGTGCTGCAGTTGATAATGGACAGCCTGAGATACTGGGTAACTGAGATGCACATCGACGGTTTCCGTTTCGATCTGGCTGCTACCCTTGCCAGGCAATTGTTTCATGTCGATCGCCTTTCAGCCTTTTTCGATATTATACATCAGGATCCGATACTTTCCAGGGTAAAACTCATTGCTGAACCTTGGGATATCGGCCCAGGCGGCTATCAGGTTGGAAGGTTTCCGGTTCTCTGGGCAGAGTGGAACGGAAAATACAGAGACTGCGCCAGGCACTACTGGAAAGATCGTGGCAGCAATGTGGGGGAATTCGCAACAAGGCTGTCCGGCTCGCCTGACCTGTATGCAGGAAATGGAAGGAGACCACACGCGAGCATAAACTACATAACGGCGCATGATGGCTTTACCATGAATGACCTTGTTTCTTACAGCACCAAACATAACGATGCGAACCTCGAAGGCGGGAAAGACGGTACCGATGACAATATAAGCGAGAACTTTGGAGTTGAGGGACCGACTGCTGATCCGGGGATAAATGCATCAAGAAACAAAAGGATGAGAAATTTTTTCCTTACACTCCTCACTTCACAGGGAGTCCCCATGATACTGGGCGGGGACGAGATAATTAGGACTCAGTTTGGAAACAACAACGCATACTGCCAGGATAATGAGACAGGCTGGTACGACTGGAACCTTGATGAAAGAAGACAAAAGATGCGCGAATTCGTCAGGAGATGCATTTCAATCAGGATGAGGTACAGTGTGCTTCGGAGGAGAGAATTCCAGAAAGGTGCAACGATAACCGGCACAAATGCCAAGGACATAACGTGGCTGAATGCAGACGGGAGCGAAATCAGGCAGGAACAGTGGAATGGTGTTAACCTCAGGGCGCTTGGGGTACTTCTGACGCGGACCGAAAGGGACATTTCGGATGCGCCAGCCTCTAAGGGACACTCTGAAGATATCATGATCATATATAACCCGACAGATAATGTCATTGAGTTTTCCCTTCCGGCCAGATGGAAATCTCAGGAAATAATCATAGATTCCATACCAGATCATCATGATGCGTTTCCCATACCTGTTGGATCAAAGAAGATCAGCGTTGAGGCTTCCTCAATCTGCATGCTCAGGGAGATAACCTGAATTTCAGTCAATGAATATTGCAACTGCAGAGTATGGTTCCATAAGTAACTGACCGCCGCCGGACCGCTTTTTTGAACCAGTGCCACCATATTTTGGATCTGATGTGTCCATGATCACCTCATATGGTTGTCCAGATCCCGGTTGAAACCTCCTGTCAATGTACGAGAGAAACACGGCAAAATTTTTCCCATAACGCAGTTCAATCACATTTTCATTGCCTGGAGCTCTCCCGGCAGTGTATTCCCTTCCGGATATGTACTTTGTGCGTAACCTGATAAGGTCCCTGTACAATTTATTGAATTTCACGCCCCTGTCGAGTCTAGTAGAATCCCAATCAAGAACCGAGGCTTTGAAGGAACTTTCCGCAAAGGGATCCGGTATCGAGGTGTCCCATCCGAATGAAGAGAACTCAGACAGCCTGCCCGACCTTACTGTTTCTTTGAAGGTCTTATCAGTGGAGTCTGCAAAGAAAAGGAATGGATTCTTTTCCCCATTCTCTTCACCCATGAAAAGCATCGGGACGTATGGGGACAGTATGACTGAAGCGGCGAAAAGCCTGGCACGATCATCTCCCATCAATGTGACGGGCCGCTCACCATACGCACGGTTCCCTACCTGATCATGGTTTTGCGTGAAAACGACAAGGCGATCTGAAGGCACGACATTGAATCTCGATCCACGGATCTTTCCAAGGAATCTGGAATAAACTCCATCATAGACAAACCCGTTGGTATATGCCCTTACTATCTTGTCGAAATCACCATAATCCGAATAGTATCCATTCTTCTCGCCCGTAAGGTATGCATGTATAGCATGATGGAAATCATCATTCCACTGGGCATCCATTCCCAATCCACATTCTTCCTGCCGCATCACAGTGGCAGGATCGTTCCTGTCGGTTTCTGCAATCAGCTTTATAGTTCGGCCCAGGCTGTTCTGCAATTCATTTCTCAGTGACGAGATTTCTTTCACAATTGAAGTTGGTGAGGAATCGTATATGGAATGTACAGCGTCCAGTCTCAGCCCATCAAACCTGAACTCTTCAAGCCAATACCTTACATTCTGCAGTATGAATCCCCTGACCGCATCTGAACCCCCTGAGTCATAATTTATAGCTTCTCCCCAAGGATTGCTGTAAATTCCGCTGAAATATGGCCCAATGTCGCGGAATACGCCACCAAAAGGACCGAAGTGGTTGTAAACAACGTCAAGAATCACGTTTATGCCTTTCCCGTGGTAGGCGTCAATAAGGCTCTTCAGATCATTCGGTGTCCCATATGTAAAATTTGGAGCAAATGGGAACACACCATCGTATCCCCAGTTCCTTGAACCGTAGCACTGTGCAAGAGGCATCAGCTCCACAGTGTTTATTCCAACATCCTTCAGGTGATCTATTCTTTCTTTCAGTCCGGAATAATTTCCTTCCGGAGAATAAACCCCAACATGCAACTCCTGGATGATGCTCTCGCCCATAGGGTAGACTTCCCATGAATCAAATTTCCACCTATAGCCGGATGGGTTGACAAGCATGGACGGCCCCGCAACTCCCTGGGGCTGAAATCTTGATGCCGGATCAGCAATTATTTTACCATTATCCAGGGAAAACCTGTATAATGATCCTTCCTTAACATCAGCTCTTGCTACGTGAAAACCGGATTCATCTCTCTCCATCCTGACTTTGCTGCCTGATTCCTGGAATACAACCCAAACCTCAGAAACAAGCGGAGCCCAGAGAGCCAGCTCAACTTCGTGGTCAGACAGAAAAATCTGCCCGTGATGCATAATGTTGAACATCATATTCCCTCTGAAACCGTGGAATAGAGTACCATGAAAGGTAGCATTCCCATGCCTGATCGAACGTTGATTTTTCCATTATTTTCTATGACTTCCCCTGTGAATATATTCATTAATTTTCCAGGAGAACCCTTGGGTGCAAAAATTGCTGTATCCTGCGGAATATCAACATCTTGACGTCTGTATTTACCCTCCATGACTCCTTCCAGATCAAATAACAGGGATACCATCAGCCACTGGTTCCTATATACCAATGCAAATGAAAATAAATTTGGTGCTGCACTTCCGGATTCAACTATCCTTACGTATCGGCCGTGCTGGAACAGCTCAGAGTGTTCGCGACGAAAATTTAATAATATGTAGGTTGCAGCCAGCTTCAGGTCTCCATTTTCCATATTTTTCAATATTGATACCAGATCTCCCGACTCCAGCAGAATCCTCACTGCCGACAGCCTGTTCCTCAGGAGGTTGAAGTCTGCATCCTTCCTGTTATCCGGGTCCGTGAAACTTGTATTCATCAACTCTGAACCGCGATATATGTCAGGAATGCCCGGAAGTGTCATCTTCAGGACTGATTGCGAAGCCGAGATAAGGGAACCCCGCAGGGCAATATTCTGATAGAAAGTGGAAAAAAGTTTTATGAATTGCGGATCTGCCATAATTCCCTCAATAAATATCTCCACCAGGCTCTCGTAGTTATGGTTGACGCTGTTCCATTCTGTATTGATGGCCGCCTCCCTCAGTGCCTTCATTACATGTTCAGTCACCCTTTTCCGGAATTCCCCATTGCCCCATCTTTCAGGAGACTCTGCAAGCAGCAGCTGGTATATCATGTATTCCTCATTGGAGGACGGGATGCTCAGCCCGTTTGTTTCAGACCTGAAGCTTGATGCTATGGCAGATGCAAGCTTGATGAAGTTTCTCCATTCGATCGGATCGCCTGAAATGGCGCAAATCCGCGACCTGAGATCTTCTCCCATCTTTGTGTCGTGCGTGGAAAGTGTGTTCATGGAATTCCGATGGTGACTCGCACGCTTCTTGATGAAACGGTGAAATTCCTGTTTTGAAATGGAAAAAACAGATGGATTGCCACCGACCTCATTCATGGATATCAGTGGATTAAAGATGAAAAATGCACGATCCTCGCCGGATTTCGCCATTACAGCGGGCATGAACTGTTGCAGCCTTGCGAAACAGAACAATGCCTGATCATCATCCTTTACCTCGGCAAGCAACCTTATAATAGCTGATTGCTCCGCTGACATGCCTACCCGACCGACAGAAGCCTTGATGGCCGTTTCAATAGTCATTAAGTCTTTACGGTCAATTCTTGATTTGGACAGGTATGTCCTGTAAACCGGTATATGCACCAGCGTCTCGCGTATACAATCTTCCAGCCCCTTCACTGACACTTCCTGTCCGTAAATCTTTGTGCGCAGCACCTTGTAAAACACCTGCGTAAGATAATGCACTTCATTGGAGAAAAAAGAAACCAGAAAGCGCCGCCTGGACTCCTTCTCTATGTAACCGTATGATTTCTGATTTCTCGTGAACTGTCGGTATATCCTTAGAATTGCATTCTTATTCTTCCCACTGGTGAAGAGTGAATTGCAGTAAAAGGCAAAATCGTACCCTGTCGTTCCGGAAACCGGCCATGTTTCCCTGAGTTCTTCACCCTTTCCGAGTATCTTCTCAACATAAATCGTGCCAAGCCCAGATTCACGCCTGAGCTTAACCAGATAACTTTCCGGATCGTACAGTCCGTCGACATGATCGACCCTGAATCCGTCTATATACCCGGCATTCGCGAGCTGGATGATCTTTTCGTGAACAATCCCGAAGGTTTCAGGCAGCTGCTCATTTAGTGAGATCAGGGAGTTGACTGTAAAGAAACGCCGGAAGTTGGTTCCTTGCACAAGGTGCCTCCAGTACATCGGCTGGTAGTTCTGATCCTGTACTATCCTGTGAATTCTCTCAGGATCCACGTTTATCTCATCAAAAAGTGCACGTGCAGTTTCATGATTGTATTCTCCTCCTATTAGCTCCGCAACAGAATGATCTGACAGGGGTATTTTTGCATCCTCAACCTGGAGAAAGGGCTGCTCTCCGGCAACAAGCCGTATCTTTCCTAGATTCAAAGATTCCTCATAAGGAGCATTCAGCAAAGGGAGCATCGGCTTGAAGTCTTTTTCTTCTGTCCGGTAGAACAGATCGATCATATCTATATAACGAGAGATTTTTCCTCTTACGAAGATGTCTTCCAGATATCTATTCGTTGTGTCAGCTGACATATGATTTGGAACGATGTCCTGTATCCAGCCAATGCCCATATCATGCGCCATTCTAGAAACCCTGCGGAATGCTTCCTCTCCGCCGATATCTGTATTTACAATCCCGAAGTCGATTGTATCATATCCATGCATGCTCCCGGATCTGGCAAGCAGTATTGGTGAAGCATAAATATGCGTAATTCCGAGATCATGAAGATAATCAAGTATTCCCTCAAGATCAGCTAACTTGAAATCAGGGGAAAGCTGTATTCTGTAAGTGGAACAAATTGGAGAAACCATTGCAATTTAAAACATTTTACCAAGCTTTATAAATCTTGCCCGGAGATACATTATCAGACAATACCTGTCAAGGATCATACATAGAGAATTTATTTAAGCGTGAGATGTTTGCTGGAGCATGGTAAGATTTCTCCCGCTTGGAAATGGGAGGTTGCTTGTAAACTTTGACGGGGACATGAATCTCATAGATTTTTACTATTCTGAAAGCCAGGGAGAAAATCATGGTGGACGCCCTTTCAGGTTCGGGGTTTCCGTAAATAACGCATTTTATTGGGCAAACTCTGCACTTGTGAAGAATGTGGATTATGTCGATCATACAATGATAGGCAAGTGGGATTTCGATCTCAAGGGGGTGGGCTTCAGAGTGGAAAATTTTGTCGACATCTACGACGATGTCTACGTGAGAAAGATTACAGCCACGAATAATTCAGGAGAGACTGTGGACCTGAAATACTACTTTCACCAGAATTTTTACATTTATGGAAATGACATAGGGGATACTGCTGTTTTCATGCCGGACCTAAATGGCATCCTCCACTACAAGGGAGCAAGATATTTCTTCGCTTCTGTTTGTGATGCAAATAACAGGGGAATTGATCAGTTTGCCATCGGAGTCAAGGAATTCATGGGCATGGAGGGAAGCTGGAAGGACGCCGAAGACATAAACCTATCAGGAAACCCTGTCGCAATGGGTTCTGTAGACTCCATCATGAGATATAATGCTAAAATTCCTGCTGGCGCTAAGTTGGAGATTTTCTACTATGTCCAGTGCGGAACCTCGCTAGAGAAGATTACGTCCGCCAGCCGCGGGATAAATTTCGAGAGGATCAGGCGCTATGAACTCAGGACCTCGAATTACTGGAGACTGTGGGGATCCAAGCAGAGAATTGGGCTGGATGACAGGCTCACGTCGCTGTACATAAGGTCATTGCTTATTGTCAGGAGCCACATGGGGGAAAATGGCGGAATTGTTGCTTCAAGTGACAGCGAGACAATCAAGGCCAACAGGGATGGATATTACTATGTATGGCCGAGGGATGCGGCAATTTCTGCATACGCGCTGATCAGGGCAAACCATTCCGGCCCCGCCAGGAAGTTTCTTGACTTCTCAAGATCCCTCATCTCCCCGGAAGGATACTATTCCCACAAGTACACCATGGGAGGGAACCTGGCCAGCAGCTGGCTTCCAAGAATAATACAAGGGAATAGCGTGATCCCGATCCAGGAGGATGAAACATCTCTTATGGTCTGGGCAATCTGGAAGCATTACGTCAAGAACAATGACATTGAGTATCTTTCACACTTCTATGAACCAGTTATCAAGAAATGCGCTAATTTCATAGTTTCATTTCTTGGTGAAGATGGCCTTCCCAAGCCTTCTTTCGATCTGTGGGAAGAGAGATTCGGGATACATACTTTCACAGTAGCTACATCATATTCCGCTCTGAATGCGGCAGCAAAATGCGCAAGGACGTTCGGGGACGAGGATATTGCTCTGGAATACGAGGCAGTTATAGATCGTATGAAAATAGCCTATGAGGAGAAATTCTATTCAGATGCAGCAGGCATTTACGCAAGATCCATAATAGATGGAAAACCGGATTTCACTCCTGACAGTTCCATAATGTCCCTCTTTCTCTTCAACATGAAGGATGCGGGAGATCCAAGGATTGTATCCAGCATGTCAACCATTATGAAGAGGTTATGGGTGGACGGGGTAGGCGGGCTGGCGAGATATGAGAATGACATGTACCAGAGGGTAAAAAATGACGGCAGGATACCTGGAAACCCATGGATCATAACTACTTTGTGGGCTTCAGAGTACTTCATGCTGCGGGGAGACCTCGACTCGGCACTGAAGATGATTAATTGGGTTGTCGATCACAAGCAGAATTCCGGCATACTCGCAGAGCAGATTAACCCCTATGACGGTTCCGCCTTATCGGTTTCGCCGCTTGTATGGAGCCACGCACAGTTCATAATAACAATTTTAGATTATGAAAAAGCGTTGATGGATTCAAGGTCCCAGTCAAGCATACAGGTGCTTCCCAACGAATGAGTTGATGTTCAGCCGGCACGGGTACTCCGTGACCAAATTTCAATTCACCTTAGGATTGTCGCAATGGAGATGCGCATTTCCTTGGCTACGCATCCTGTTGCTGTTCACTGAGGAATCCCACAAGCTCCTTTGAAGAGTCCCCGATGTTTTTTAACCGGCTGGAAATATAGTCCTTCGTTATCCCATTTTTCTCGAACTCCGGAGAAGGTGTGAAGTCGCTTTCCAGTATTTTCTGGAAAACAGACTTGAAATCAGGACCGGCCGTATCTATGACGGATTTCATGAACTTGACGTAATTCGTGCTTGAGAGAATATCATCGTCGCCGACGGAAAGTTTCAGCAACCTTAACTTGTGGGATTCAAGGGACTTCATGGAACTCATGACCCTGTTCAGAGCGGATGAAAGCGAATCGGTGTCCAGGTTCTTGTTGAGGGCGGGTTGTGATGTTATGTCCACCTGCTTCCCGGGATCAGTGTAGTCTACGCTTAGTGAGGGGGCATTGATCCCCTTTGAAAATATGAACTTGAAGCTGGACTGTTTAGAGTCGTCCCCAAAGTTGCAGATCAGGTTGTCCCCGGACAGTTCTGCGGAAGTCATGACGTATCGGTCTGCCTTCTCGTAATCTATCACCGGTTCTTTGCTTATCCATGTCCCGGCTGTACCAACCGGGATTCGGAAAGCCTTTATCAGCGAAGAAAAGAACAGGGTGTCCCTGAAAATATCCAGGTTCTTGGCATTCAGGGAAAAATCATATTCTATGCCTCCATCCGACAGGTACTTCGCTCTGGCGTCATAACCTCCCTCAACGCTTTTCAGGATTATGCTGTTCTCCCTGACGGGAAGGTAGTTCCCGGAAACAAAAGCTTCCAGCGCCTTGACAGAAAGTGTTCTGTTAGACTCCACTTCTTCGCCTATTTCCTTGATTTTGGAGGCATAAGCCTTGCTGATCTTTGTCTTAACCTGATCAAGGGAAACGTTGGCGAAACTTGTTATGGAATCCAGATTCTCCTTGATGGTGTCAAGCCCTATCTCTTCATAGTACTGCTTTATCATCCTGCTTATGGATTGGTACAATTCATCGGACCTGGAAAGTTTTGCACCCATTTCCTTCTGTAACTTTTCTGAATCATCCCTCTTATCGGCAGATCTCCGAGAATAGGAAATTGCATCAAACAGATTGGACAGAATGCCCTTCGCTATGTATCCGTAACTTGATGCCTGCTGGTTCGCATTGCCGGAAATCATTGTTGGATGTATTGGAGTATCAATAATAATAGTTTGCGCTTGCCGGGTCTCAATATTATCTGTCTGACAATGGCTGCCTTGTTATATAATCTCACCCATGTATAGGGAAAGATTTATTTCTGAATGAAAATCATTGTATCTGGTATAAGTTGCAAAGAGGAGAATCTGATAGACTTGAAGAGCTTGTGGATAAATTATCCCTTGATGTAAAGGCAGTTATGCTCCTTGCAAAGACCGATCCCGATGTTGTCGAACTTATTGATAAAAAGATCAATCAGTCTGTTGATGGCGACATGCAGGACTTCAGGAAGATAGTGCAGCGGTCAAAGGATGTAAAGATACTGGGTGCTATACTCATTTCCATCGGGGAGATTGCCCTGGCTTCCATGCTCACAATATCCGGAGTGGGGATCATTTTTCCCACTCTCCTTGGTTCACTTTCACCAGGGTCGATAGTGCGTTATTTTTCTGCCTTCGATGTTAGCATTAATAATCTCGGATATGGCGGGTCCCTTGTGCTTATTGTCAATTACTCGCTTTCCATAATACTCCTCGCATCTGCCTTCTACATATTGCGCAAGGTTTCGGAAGAACTTTCTGAAGCGGGACTCAAGGTTTAGGTGTCACAATGAGAAAGTTCAATGTAAGCAGGACAGGCTTGGTGCTTGGATTCAAGATAGGAGCCGTGAGCGTAGGTGTAATTTTTCTATTAATGGGAACTTCTTACCTTCTTACCATACTTAGGCTTATCCTGGAGGGATATCCCTTCAATATTGAGCTTGTCTTTACAATTATTGCATTTTTCGGTTGCATCATTTCAGGTTCGGCGCTCATTATCGCCCTTCCGGATTCACTTCGTGTCAAATTCCGGAAGCCTGAGATAAAGGGTATTGCCAGGCCAACATACGGTTTCGTTACGCTCATGGCTGTGGGAATCGGATCCACCATCGGTTCCCCGCTTTTTGTGATAATTCCTGAAAATATAATGGAATATTCAGTTCTCTCCATAGGGTCACTGCTTATTGCTGCCACACTTTCCGTACTTATGGCAAAGGTTTACCACGACATGAATTCCTACACCCACAGGCAGGGGTTTGAAGCGGTCGGAGGACCTGCATTCTCCAAGCAGGCAATAGGATCAAGGAGTCTCAGGTACTTCATATCGAGATTCTCGATGTGGATAGCCAACACTGCTCTGGCCGCATTTTCCTCGATATTTTTTGTCCTCTTTGCTTTCCAGATCATACCCTCGCTTCTTGGAGGACTCGGGTTTTCTGTATTTTCCAGCGACCTCGTCGTATACACCATAGTGGCAATCTTCGTATTCTGGTTTCTGATCAATGCCTTCTTTGAAAATATCTTCCTGAGGGGTATCGGTATAGCCCAGATCGTAATGGTTGTGGTTATGGTCTCAATACTCTTGATCCAGAATGGCGCCCTCTTTTTAAAGGGCGGCTTTAACTTTTCCGGCTTTTTTGCGTTGCCACACGGAAACCCTGCCTTCGCAATGATAATGAACACGGGATACCTGTTTATCCTCTTCTTCGGGTTTCAGGAGATTCAGACCCTGGACAGGGAAACTATCCAGGAGAGCGCAATTCCAATATATACCCGGATAACAGGAAAGAAGCTGCAGAAGGTTTCTTACGTGGGACTCGCCATGATTGCAACGGTGGTTATTTCCGCAATAGTCGAGATACTTTATGCGCTTGCAGTCTACAGCCTGCACCCGTCATACAGTTCACTCATTAATTCAAACATACCATCGCTCTATATCGCTGGAAAGTTTCTTGGTCCCCTTTGGGAAGTTGCTATTGCGATTTCATTCATGATAGCAACCATCACGACGTTTGTCCCGGCTTTCCTCGCTGCGTCAAGGCATCTCAGGGCACTGTCAGAGGACGGATACCTGCCTTCATCGTTAGGATCCATGTCATGGATTTTTACCCTGATCATGATAGTGGTTCTCTCCCTGACTGGTGACAATTTCCTGGTAAATATCACTGATTTCATGGTCCTAATAAGCCTTGGACTGATCAACTTCTCTTCCCTCTGGCTGAGGAAGGTAAAGTTCCCAAACCTGAAAAGAATTGATCTGTACCCCATAGTGGTGGGATCAATGTGCTTCATTGTTGGCGCGTCGGTGTATTTTCTAAACCCGTCGGTGGTGCTTCTCGGGTTTCTTGCAATCCTACTGAGCTTCCTGGTATACGACATCATCAATCTCGGAACCATTGGGCTCCAGCTCTTCATAATT
>JAJYUG010000073.1 GCA_021792655.1 Thermoplasmata archaeon
TAATGTGCACGATTACGATATCGCCATTGAATTCTACAGGGATGCCCTTGGCAGCATTGGGTCGGGAGACAGAAACGTACAGGCACTGATCAGGAATCTCTCGCGGATAAGTTACCTCAGGTCTGGCAAGGGGGTAGCAACATGTTCAGAACCCACTGAATCCGTCAAACTTGGCAGCGTTTCATGAATTATAGCTTTGAACACATCCAGGAAATTTAGAGGTAATTTAGGTCAAATACCACGCTTTATGTACTGAATCACTACCTTATTCAGCATCAGTCTATGATCCAAGAACAGGAATGCGACATTTTCAAGGGGCTCAGATCGCACCGGGGGAAGCCTGAATAAGAAACAAGATACATCACACTTGATTGGTTAATTTAGGTTGTGTTTAGGGCCCTTAAACATTACATCTACTGTAGCAGTGCTCTCTCTCATTGCCCTTTCATCGTCATTCATCTTGAATTTTCTAAAATTCCGTCGGTCACTTTCTGTATTTCTCGAGGGGATTCTTTGAACCGTATCTTTGGAAGTATTCCAATGTGATTCCATAATCTCTTTTCAATCTTGGGTCAATAACGTGGGGCAGATAGTAAAACCTGGTTATGACAAGAACCATGAACATGCTTGGCAAGCTGATTATCAGTGTATTTCGGGCACTGAGGGCTGAATTAATATAAGCTTCGCTGAGTAGAAACACATACAGCGGAATAAAGATGATTAAGTAAAACCTTGACACTCTTTTGACTTCCTCCCTAGTCATCTTTAAAGATCTCATACCCTTTCCAATCATGAAAAAAAAGATTAGAAGCAGGAGGACTAACAGAATTACATTGATAATTTCGTCGTAACTCATTATGATCAGAGCTCGTGACCAAAGGACGCAGTCCTTGAAGGAGGGATGTGGAAGTAAACCTGGGTGTTCTCACTGTATTCATTTGCGAAGTCGTCAAATGCAATAATGTCATAATTAGCTGAGTCTGCGCCAGGTTGTGTCTGACTAGAGATCTCTACGGCTGGAGAAAACCATATCGCAGCCATCGCATAAGTTACTGAAATGGAAAGAGAAATTATGGGCAAATTTCGAAAACCATTTTTTTGGCACATAGAATATAAATTTGGAATTCATATATACGCTTATTGAAACCTTAGGATTTGCTCCTGGCAGACCAAAATTTACAGATTTCAGGTAAATGTGTGTAATTTTCGACTCAAAATGGAGATTAGGTTCAATGCCCGGTGTCTTCATATGAAGTATATTGATCCTTAGGTTTGTTCGATATTATGGGTTAGCAGAGGACTTCATACTCTTCTGACTTCCATCTAGAGTTCGATCTCAGTTTCAGAACAAACGGACTTCTACAGATGACTTACACCCTCTGGGAAAACCTTTCCGGTCACCATTGTCTTGCTTGACATGTTTACCTGACACAACTTGAACGTTTTGTTCGTTTGGTCACACACCTGAAAAGTTATCGATCATGTCTATGATTTTACAGTGCTTAATGTCAACCACGGGATTCTACAAAACGGTTAAATACCGTATTAAACTAAAAGAAGGATTTAACACATGGAAGAGGCGCATGACTTATCCTATAGTGTCGAGGAAGAGTTACCTTTTCTCGATCCGGTAATAGCAAAATGGTTCAACAACAACTATACCGGCCTCACAGAGCCTCAGAAAAAGGCCATTCCGCTTATTCATAAAAAAATGAACGTGCTTGTATCCAGCCCGACGGGAACCGGCAAGACCATGACGGGCTTCCTGTCAATCCTCAATGAACTTTTTCTTATGTCGAGAGGGGGAACGCTTGAGGATAAAATTTATTGTCTTTATATTAGCCCCTTAAAAGCGCTCGCCAATGATATCGACAAGAACCTGAAGAAACCTCTTGCGGAGATTGCTGAAATTTCAAAGGAGAGCAACTTCAGTTTTCCGCAGATCCGAGTATCAGTCAGGTCAGGCGACACTCCTCAGGCGGAGAGGCAGAAAATGCTCAGGAAGCCGCCACACATACTCATAACTACACCTGAATCATTTTCTCTTGCCCTGTCCGCTCCAAAATTCAGGGAAAAATTCAGGGACCTCAAGTATGTAATAGTCGATGAAATCCACGAGGTTTCCGCCACGAAAAGGGGCACGCTGCTTTCGCTGAACCTGGAAAGGCTGGAGGGTATCGCTGGGCACTTCGTCAGGATAGGCCTGTCGGCCACCCAGGCTCCGCTGGATGTCATCGGGCAGTATCTGTGCGGCTTCGAGTCTGGAAAGCCCAGAAGCTTCGAGATTGTTGATGTGGACACAAAGAAGTTTCTGGATCTCAGCACAATCACGCCGGTGAAGGACCTCAGCAGGGCGAACTATGAAGTCGCCAACGACAAGATGTATGACGTGCTTGCAGGCCTTATTTCCGAGCACACCACTACCCTTGTTTTCACCAACACACGTAGCGGCACCGAGCATGTTGCCATGCGGCTCAAGGCCAGGGGGATAGAGAGCATCGAGGCTCATCACTCCTCACTTGGCAAGGAAACGAGGTTGGATGTCGAGAACAAACTGAAGAACGGTGAATTGAAGTGTGTGATCACGTCCACCTCACTGGAACTTGGGATTGACATAGGAAATATAGACCTGGTTGTTCAGATCGGTAGTCCAAAGTCCGTCTCGAAGGGCCTTCAGCGCATTGGCCGTTCGGGGCATGGCATAAACCAGCTCTCAAAGGGAAGGTTCCTGGTCTTTGATCTCGATGACCTCATGGAGTGTGCTGTCCTGACAAAGGCTGCCTATGACCGCGAGATAGACAAGGTGGTGATTCCTGAAAACTCTCTGGATGTTCTTTCACAGGTTATCGTGGGAATGTCACTGGAAAAGGTATGGGGATTCGACGAAGCGTACAGTCTGATCCGGGGGTCGTATTCATTCAGGAACCTTGACATCGAAGATTACCGGTCAACCATAAACTATCTTAGCGGAGAGATAGAGGAAAGCACCATATATTCAAAAATCTGGTACGACAAGCAACAGAATACGTTCGGAAAGAAGAGAAGCAGCCGGATGATCTATTTCATGAATGTCGGGACAATCCCGGAAGAGGCGGACTACCAGGTTGTAAATGAGAGAGGGAAGCACCTTGGGCAGCTCAGCGACAAATTCGTGGAGCGGCTAAAGCACGGAGATGTATTCGTTCTCGGTGCTAGAACCTATATGTTTGTAAGGTCAAGCGGCAACCGCGTCAATGTCAAGGACGCAATCGGCATGAGGCCAACAGTGCCGTCATGGACAGGGGAAATGCTTCCCAGGAACTATGATCTGGGGGTCCTTATTGGACAATTCAGGGAGGAACTTGCACGGAGGATCAAGGAAGGAGAGGAAACGGTCAGATGGCTCATGGAGAATTACAAGCTGGACGAGTATGGGGCAAACAGCCTGATCTCATATGTCCGGACACAGGCCACTTTTTACCTTCCCACGGACAGGAAGCTTCTGGTCGAAGGATATATCGATTCAAAGAACCTGTACAGCATAATATACCACATACCACTGGGAAGGAGGATAAATGACGCTCTCTCCAGGGCATACGCGCAGGCGCTTTCCAATGCATATTCTGTAACTACAAGGATCACAGTAACCGATGATGGCTTCATGCTGACTGCACCACAAAAGATACCACTCAGGGAACAACTCTCACTTATAAGCTCGGGCAACCTGGAGGATATGGTATCGAGGTCAATAATAAATACTGAGGTTTTCAAGCAGAGGTTCAGGCACTGTGCAGCCAGGTCGCTTATGGTTCTCAGGAAGTACAAAGGCTATGACATCTCAATCGTAAGACAGCAGCTCCGGAGCGACAAGGTGCTGAGAAGCCTGGAGAGCATTAAGAATTTTCCCGTGATCAAGGAGACCTATCATGAGATTATGAACGACATGATGGATGTTCCCAGGGCCCTGCTTTACGTCAGGAACGTGATCGACAGGGGGCAATACGGAATACTGGACTACAGGGAGGACACGAGCCCTTTTTCATACGGCATAATACTCACAGGAGTATCAGATATAGTGCTCATGGAGGATCGATCCAAACTGCTTAAGGAACTGCAGAGCAAGATCATTGACAGGGTTTTCGGGGAGCAGAAAATACGCTTCCTGTTCAATGACTCCAAGGTTGTTGAGAATTATTTCAGGGGCAAGGTACCAAGAATTGCAGATGAAGAGTCGTATCTGGCGTTTGCAGACCACTTCCTTTACATCGATCCCTTCAGGGACAGGTTCAATTCTCCCTTTCCGTACAGCGATACGGACGTGAATCC
>JAJYUG010000074.1 GCA_021792655.1 Thermoplasmata archaeon
ACGGAGCTTCAGAGGGACGTTGTTGCAAAGATAAGGGAAAGAAAGGGATTAAAACCGGAACCCTATGACGCAAATTATTATGCCCAACTCTAATTTTTATTTTTTAACGGCTCTATAAATTCTATAATATTTTCAAGTATTTTTCCCCGCATTTCATCAGATTTAAGGTTGGATGATTTTACCGTTACGGCTATAATATATGTATTGAGGGTGGTTTCATCCACCCATATGCTCACGTTGCCCGCATTACCATCTATGGCAGACAACTTGGAAAGAAGCCCACTCCGGATATCACTGAATTTTATGGTTTTCGGGATTTCATACCTGGCCTTTACGTTCAGGGTCATCTGGTTGACAATGATGGAGGCCTGGATTAGAACACCATTTGGCAGGATTATGATCCTGTCATCATTTCCCCTAAGATATGTGTAATTGATGCTCACCTTCATAACGTGTCCGTCATAGGATGGCCGGATTTCGTCTTTTGAAAAATACTTTGGTGGATATGACGGCACTATCAGGCCCCACTGCCATGCAAGTATGGAAACGTAGTCGCCGACCTTGAAAGGTTTTGTAAGAATAAGAAGCATGCCGCCGAACAGATTGGAAAGGACTGTTTGGGACGCAAGGCCAAGTACCAGGCCCACAAAGGTGCTTCCCAGTATTATTGAGGTGACGTCTATCCCGAGTGCAGCCATTACGGCCAGGGCGAGTATGAAATACCCAAAGACCGAAAAGAGGAAGGAGATGGTGTGATACTTATTCTTGTCCATGTACTTAGAAAGGAACCTCTCAAGGAACCTTGCCATTATCTTTATTATGATGTATACAACAACGGCAACTATCATTGCGTTTACAATTTGCGTGAACTGTACGGGTACAATTTTGAAAACATTTGTTATTATGTAAACAATGGCGAAAAGCGCAACAAGGAAAGCGACTGCAGTGCCAACATAAGTCACCATCCTTCTTCCTTCAGATCTCATTGAACTTCATTAGAGCAATTTATAAAATGATAACGATTACTTTAGATCTTCAGGTAAGTGTATTACAGGGCAGAATTTTCCTGGCTGTTAAAGGGGTTTCTCTCCACCGCAGGCGGGGTTTGTTGGCTGTATACAGGCTCATCATTTATCGTCAGGCTATATGTGACAATTGTTCCGGCAAGCCTTGCAAGAATGGTTGCGGAGCAATATTTTGAAAGAGCAAGGTCTATGGCTTTCCTTGCACCTTCAGAAGTCAGGTTTCCCCTTATGCTGAAGCCAAAATCCACTGATCTTAGAACCATGGGATCTGAATCAAACCTGTCCCCTTCCAGTTTCAGCTGGAAATCGTTGAAATCCTGGCGCATTTTTTTCAAAATTGAGAGAACATCTGCACTGGCACAGGATCCCATCGCAAGTAGCAGCACCTGGTTAGGGGAATAACTATTCTTGTTAACTGATAAACTATTGAGGATAGATACCGGTTCCTTGCCAGGATCCATTGAAACCATGCCGTATTCTGCGTCAAACCTGAGGGAGGCGTTTATGTTCATCTCAGCATTTTACTCCAGGTTTACCTTTTTCAGGGACCTTCCAAGAGCTTTAAGTGCCTCCATTGCAGCAGTAAGGCCGGAAGCGACTTCCTCATCCTTCATCATTGACAGCAATTTAAGCATCGACATTGGTTTCGGGTTCTTAGCGCCATCCACCATTGATTCAGTTACGTCATCCAGATTGTAAAGAATGCTCTGCACCGTGTCTGATGTGCTATCACGGGAAAAGGCATATGCAATCCCACTGAGTGTGCCAATTGATTTTTTAAGCAGCAGCATGAGTTCCTTGGAGGAGAACAAAGACACTACAGCCTCAAAATCGCCGGGGGTATATTCGTCAAGCAGCCTGTTGAAAGCAGTTATTGCTCCGGAGCTTGTAAGCTTCTGAATAGTTCCAATAGCTGTAAGCATAAAGTTCCTGTTTCCCAGTATTTCCTTAAGAAACGGCTCAAGATCCAGATCCTCGTCATCAATTCTTTTAGCGTTTTCTTCCACCATTTATTTCACCTCAGAACACTCCTCTTATGGCTGCCGAAAAATACGTTTCCGTTGACGTCATGTTTAGTATATGATCAGTGAAGCTCCCCTCTGACACCACTGGGGGCTTCCCATAATTGGAGAAAGCAGTGACTGATTTTCCATTTCCTACAAGTATTGAGGAGATTGAGCTGCCATCATAGTTGCTTTCGTAGTAAGCTCCCGACATCTTGTGCGCAAGCATCTTTGCCAGGTATGCCGCCTGATAGAGGGAAGACCCGATACACTTCAGTACAGGTGTGTCGTTGCATTCTCCTATTGCGTACACATCTCTATAACCTTTCAGGGAGAGCTTTGATTTGTCCACACTGACCAGACCATTTTCGCCAACCATTCCTGATGTTACAAGCACTTCTTCTGGTGATGAGGGAGGTGAAAGAACCAGAAGGTCGTACCTGATGGCTTTGCCATCTGATGACTGTATTTCCTTGTTCTTAGAGCTTATTCCTGTTATTTCAAAGTCACTGTGTATCTCAAATCCAAGCGACTTCAGCCTGGCATCAAGGGAATCGACAGCAGCGTATTCGTTCCTAGGAGGGATGAAGTGGAACTTCGTAGCACCGTCCAGTTTCTTGTTTGCAATCAACTCTCTGATCAGGAACGCAAATTCGTACGTCAGATATGGATTCATCCTGCTTTGTGGAGTATTCCCTATCACTATGCTTCCTCCCTTGAACTGTTCCACATATTCTTTCAGTTCCTGCGCATGCTGAAGGTCATGAAAATGCTTCGCCTCTCCAACGTAACCGGGGAGTCCTTCCGGAAAAATCTTACCTCCGAGTGCAAGGGCAAGAAAATCATAATCATAGGCTTTGCCAGATTTAACAGAAACACTCTTGTTTGCAGCATCTATCCGTATCACTTCATCGTGAATGTACGAAATTCCATAATTTACAAGAAATTCACTCTCTTTTATGCTTGACTTGTAATTTTTTAGCCCGACAGCAATCTGCGTGCCATCTTCCTTCAGGAAGTGCGTGCTGTTGTTTCCTATAAGCACAATTTCCACATCGTTGTTATTTGTCAGCATCCTGGTCTTGTTTGCAAGCGTGATTCCAGATGCACCATCCCCAACCACAATCAACCTTTTCTTAACAGCCATAGATCGTCATCCCTGATTCATGTAACATTCACCATTAGTGAACTATTCGATCACCAAGTGGCTGTCTGGTTATGGTATTATTCCTTAAAAAGGCTTACCTGCAGATATTATCTCATAAACCCGGTTTAATGTAATCATCGGAAACCCCTGAATATCAGGTATTCATCCAGTATAGCTTTTGTCCTTTCAAGCATCCATCCCGGTATAGCTTCCTTTTTAAGCTCAAGTTCAGCCAGAGTTGCGCTGAGGACTATGGCATTGCCATGTACCGCCATGTACAGGTCGTACATCTCTGCATTTAACGCAGCATATCTGGTCTGATAATTGGAAAGTGCTTTCTTCAGGCTGTTATATTTTATGAATTCTTCAAGAAGTATCGAGATCTCTGTCCCGCACTGGCATTCTTCAGAATCGATTCTATCAAGAAGCACGTAATCACTGGCAAATATTTCCTTAAGCATTTCCATTTCTGATAAGGATAACATATCAATTCCTCAAAGCTGATAAAAGGCGATTGGACTGGTCCAGAACATCATTGAGTTCTTTTTTCCGGTTTTCGTTGAACTCAACAATGCTCTTGAGCCGTTCAACGTCCTCCGTCAGGGACCGGTTCTGGGTTTGATAATAGATTATCTTTCTGGCAAGGCGCTCTTTTGTTGTCTCTCTCACGTATTAATAATGTCCAGCTGTTTCATAAAAGTTAGGGTTTGGATGTATCGCTTATAGCTGGATGCCAACATAACCCTCTGGAAAATTATAATATATACCGTCCAATCATGTGCCCGATTGTTATGAATGACATGCTTGCTGAAGTTGAAATATCGAAAGACGGGGAAGTATATTATGCAAAAATAACCCTCCCCAGCGGAGAAGTCATTACCCTGGAGAACGAAGATTTCGAGGAGGTTCTCGAACAGGTGGCAAACGATCTGCAGGACCGTTTCAGCGCATAGGCGGGGATGGCCCAGCGGTACGGCGGCAGCCTGCTAAGCTGTTTCTCTATGAGAGCGAGGGTTCGAATCCCTCTCCCCGCG
>JAJYUG010000075.1 GCA_021792655.1 Thermoplasmata archaeon
CTCACTGATTTCCTGAAGAGTGTTGCACAGAGGATAGCCAAACTTGGATTTGCTGCTGTCGCTCCTGACCTTTACTCCCGTAAGGGACAGAGGGGAAAATTCACCCAGGAGGTCATAATGGACGCAATGCGACCTTTCTGGTCTCTTCCGGCAGACAAGAGAAGGGACAAGGCCGAAGTTGAGAAAATCATGTCAAAGCTTTCCCCTGAAGCCAGGGAAATAGTCACCCTCCTCATGTTCAACAGAGACAAGATGGAGGAGCAGATGGTTTCAGACCTCCAGAGTCTGTACAGGCACATGGACAGTTCAGGTTTCAACGGCAGGAGAGGTGTGATCGGTTTCTGCATGGGTGGGGGTCTCGCATTCGAACTTTCAACCAGGATACCCATTGATGCTTCGGCTATTTACTACGGGGCCAGCCCGAAGAACATTGAGGACGTGGGAAAAATTACCGGATCTGTACTGGGAATTTATGCGGGAGAGGACAGCGGAATTAATGAGGGCTTGCCCGACCTGATGAAGGCCATGCTGAAACACAAGAAAGAGTGGGACATGAAATTATATCCGGGAACGTACCATGCATTCTTCAATCACACCGGAATGAGCTACAACGAGGAAGCATCCAAGGATGCGTGGGAGAGGACTGTTTCACTCTTCACGAAAAAGATAGGGGTGGAGTAATGCCGGAGGATGATAAAGAGGGAGTTGTGGATGGTTGCTTTCTTACATGGGTTGCCATTACTGAAAAGTACAGCAAGAAAGAAAAGGACTCTGCCTAATTCAGCAGGTTGTCCTTGAACCAGAAGGCACTCTCAACAGGAACGACCAGAACAGGGTTGGAACCCAGTTTCATCCTCTTAATGTTGTTCAATATTTTATCATGTGTGGATTCCCATTTTTTGTCCCCTTCCACCCCTTCTATCTGGGATACAAGAAGTCTCCTTGCCCTGAAAAGTGCATCCGTAACCTCTGAGTTGACTGTTTCCTGATCCTTCCAGTACCCCTCCAGGTACGCATATATGGTGCTGTATATCATGTCAACAATATTTTTCCTCACAACCGCTTCAGCATTCCCCTTTTCCCCTGGAACAAAGTTTCCGCCATCGTTTCTTGCGCCGGCAAATCTTATTTTCTCGCGAAGTTCTGGCTTGGCCAAAAGTATTGACACTTCGGGGCCGTACCTGCCATCCTCAAAATCTTCCCTGGACAGGTATGTGAAAACAATGTCCGTCGGCTTCAGTCCGTTTATGGCATTTGCAAGGTCCTGGCGGGAGTATCCAATGACCTTCTCGTGGCTTTTGCCGATGTAAGCAACTATTTCCATCTCTTCAACCCTCGGAATATTAATGACAGTGTGTTTTCGTATTTACCTTTTCAGAGACCGTTTCACTTGGCTCTATTAATCCCGTCTCCAAAATTTCCTATCACGGTGCCGTCATGTTCCAAACCTGAAAGTATCCTGCTGTATACGTTAAGGTCTAGGCCGTTCACAACGTGTATCTCGATGGACGACCTCTTGGCAATATTCAATGACGTTATGTCCATGAACACGTTGGGCCCAGCCCCTATTGAGGCATTTATGGACAGCTTTATGGCATCGTCATAGCTGATCCTGCTGAATTTTCTTGCATCTGGGGACTTTCTCGGGTCTGCGGAATAGACGCCGTCAACGGATGTGGCGTTAATCACAATATCTGCCCCTATTCTCTCTGCAAGCAGCACAGAAACGGTGTCCGTGGTATGCCCGGGTTCTGTGCCGCCCATGACAATATGCCGGTAGCTGTGTGCCATCTCTGCCGCCTCGTTTACCGTTATGGGGATCTTTGTGTTTACATCCGTGAAAAAGGTGGCCGTGGCGAGCGCATTCATTCTAGTGGCATTTATGCCTATCTCGTCCAGCACATTGTCGTTGACGCCAAATTTTTTCAGTTCTCCTATGTACATTCGGGCGAGTCTGCCTCCTCCCACAACTATTCCGACCCTGTCGTATTTCTTCTGCCCGGCGATAAGTTCTGAGAATTTCTTGAGAAAATTCAGGTTAAGTGATTCACCGTACACGATCGATCCACCCAGAGAGATAACTAGAGATTCCATGTGTTTCCTTAGATTAAGATTATATATGATTATAAATTTTCTCAGCAGATGGAAGATAGCGAATCCCAGATCAGGCGATATGAATTCAAGAAAGCGCTCAATGAACTCACCAAGCTCCATGGCAGAGGCACTGAGCTGATTTCCCTTTACATTCCTCCGGATAAGCAGATTTCAGATGTTGTACAGTATCTGCGTGAGGAATTCTCAACCTCATCAAACATAAAATCAAAGTCAACGAGGAAGAATGTCCTTGCTGCAATTGAATCAATAATGTCCCGACTTAAGTATTACAAGGCACCGCCTGAAACCGGTCTTGTTTTCTTCGTTGGACACGTGGCGACCAGGGGGGACCAGACTGAAATGTACACCAAAATCATCGAGCCACCAGAGCCGTTCCAGACGTTCATGTACAAATGCGATTCTGTTTTTCATCTTGAACAGCTCCAGACACAGCTTGGCGAAAAGGAGATTTACGGCCTGATCGTGATGGACAGGAAGGAAGCCACTGTCGGCGTGCTCAGCGGCACAAACATAAACGTAATCACAAACGAGCAGTCTCTCGTTCCAAGCAAGCATCACCAGGGAGGTCAGTCCTCCAGGCGTTATGAGCGTCTCATTGAGATAGCAGCCCACGAGTTCTTCAAGAAAGTCGGGGATATAGCCAATGATGCATTCATGCCCAGCATAAGGGAAATGAAGGCAATTTTCATAGGCGGCCCCGGATCCACCAAGAATTACTTTTTTGAGAAGGATTACCTGAGAAACGAGCTCAAGGCAAAGGTCAACGACCTATTCGACATTGGCTACACAGATGAATCAGGGTTGCGAGAACTTGTGGAAAAAGCCTCCACCAATATCAAGGACATGAAGATATCCCGGGAAAAGGACCTCATGAACAGGTTCATGATGGAGATTAAGAAGAGTGACGGTGGTCTTGGCGTTTATGGTGAAGCAAACGTCCTGGCTGCACTCAGGGCCAAGACAATCGATCTCCTGCTGGTATCCGAGGACCTGGATAAGAGCCATGTGTTATTGAAGTGCCCCAACTGCGGCAATGAACGGGAGATGTTTCTGCCAGGCGGGCAAGATACAGTGAACTGCGAAAAGTGCGGAACTCCCATGACAGTTGTTCAGAAGGAGGATTTCCTGGAATATTTATTTCACTTGGCTGAGGCGTCCGGAGCAAAAACCGAGATTATTTCAGATACCAGCGAAGAGGGAAAACTTCTTGAACGGGCCTTCGGAGGCATAGCAGGCATACTGAGGTATGTGCCCAAGGAACAGCAGATCCAGTGATGACTCACTGAACAGTCCGCGTCTTGCCTGATTCCACCAGAAATACGTCCTTCCCGGACTTGATGGAGACAAATGGGATTATGTATCTTCCCTTCTGGTCCTTCTTGAAGGGTGCTTCAACCGTACCAACCGGCTGGACAAGGAAATTCCGGATCGATCCTGTATCAAGGTCTATGACAAGGTTGTCCACCTCACCGATAATCGTTCCATCGGTTGCAACAACGTTTTTTCCAACAAGATCGGAAGCGAATTTCTTCATTGCTGGGATATAATGAGAGTGGTAAATTAATTTTTACCCTTGATTGGGTTCGGATCCGAAGGAAAAGCGATCCTAATCTCCCAGTTCCTGCATCTTTTTCTTGCTGAACAGTATTTCCCTGAGTTCCTTGTCCAGTTCAGGGTCATTCCTCCTGAGAAATTCAAGAAGCAATGAAAAATGCTCCTTTTCATCGTCCCTGTTGTGGACCATAACGCCTTTCAGTTCCTCATTCTCTGTGGCATCAGCGCGCTCGTCATAGAACATTATGGCTTCCATTTCTTCTATAAGGGACTGCCTTGCACGGCTCAGATCGTTTATTTTCTTGCTCAGGTTTTCGGATACTTCAAATCTCGGCATTCTATCACATCGCTGAGGAAGGAGTTAACGCAGCGTCACCTCTTTCCCTTATTATGTCATCTGGTTTTAGCACATATACATTACTGAATCAAAACATATCCCTTTCAAATAATGGAAATTTTAAGGCA